>NZ_JAJCHL010000035.1:0-32325 GCF_020554505.1 Caldibacillus sp. 210928-DFI.2.18 | reverse complement strand
ATTCCAGTGAAGCTTTCCTTATGCACTTATACTTAATTCTTAAAATTTCCAACTATGTCGAATTTGCTTCTTTGCTGGAATTTATACATTCTTAGCGTATAAGAAAAACCGGCAAAATGCTTTAATGATTTTGCCGGCAGATTTAGAGTGAAATTCCATGAGGAGGTATGCCCTACTTTACTATATGCACTGTCCGTATACTTGCATGGATGAATGCCTTGTTTACATAAAACAGGCTCATGACTAACTCCCTGCTCTCTGCCGTTAGAAAATTATGCCAAATTGTTTTTAATAAATTGCAATGCTTCTTCAACATGACCTTGCACTTTCACTTTTCGCCATTCCTTAACGAGAACGCCATCCTTATCAATAATAAATGTCGAACGTTCAATACCAAAGCCGACTTTCCCGAAAACATTTTTTTCTTTCCATACACCGAATTGTTCACTTAATTTATGATCTTCATCTGCTAATAACAAAAAGGGCAACCCATGTTTTTCAATAAATTTTTGGTGCTTTTCGAGCGGGTCGGCACTTACTCCCAAAATAACTGCATTTACATCTGCAAAATCTTGATGATAATCACGGAAATCACAGGCTTCTGTCGTACACCCCGGGGTCATATCTTTTGGATAAAAATATAGAACTACATGTTTGCCGCGGAAATCAGATAATTTCACCTTATCGCCATTACTTGCTAACAGTTCAAAATCAGGTACTTTTTCTCCAATTGCAATTGTCATCTTACGTCCCTCCATATTCACCTTCTAAGCATTAGATTAAAACAAACCCTTGAATAAAACAACTAAAACATCCTGTCTTTTCCTCTTTGACATTTTTCAGAGCGGACAAGCGTATATTATAAGAAAAGCGGAGAGCGCCCGCTCAGCGACGTACAAACTGGAGCGCCCCGCAATAAGATATAGGAAACACGGCGAGGCACGAGCCGATGTTGACTTATCGTAGTGAAGCTACTACTTGAGCGAACTTCATGAGTAATCTTCCATGAAATACTTCATGAAGCTTTGCGACGAGCTGAACATCCGCTTCCTCGAATAGGCTATGGCGCAGGAGCACATTAAAGGGGAGCTAGTTTCTCAGTCGCTGGCGCTCGGAGCTAGACAATAAAACTAATCCCAAGCTAATTACTTGTATTTTAAAACTTTCTTATTCTATAAAAAAGGGAACAGTTCCCATTTATCCCACTTAACGACGAGACAAACTCCCACCTCACTCGAATTTTGCAGCGGGAGTCCTCGACTTATCGTTAAATTTGTGATATAATCAAATCTTTAATTAAGTTACGGATGTGATCAAAATGCTTGGATATCTATTATTATTTGTTATTATATTTATAATCACGTCGAGTTTAAGAACTTTATTTGTTCCTACTGCTTTACAGGAGAAATATTTATCCTGGGAAAGTTTTATCTATTTAATTTTTATATTTTCGACCATTTTTCTTGGTTTTGGTCTTATTTATTTTATCTTTATTCAAAACGGTTTTACCATTTTGCTTGTAAACGGGAATGAAGTAAAAGATACGATAACTTCACTGCATACATGTTTTTACTTCAGTGGGCTTACTTTATTCTCAGTCGGCTATGGAGATGTTGTTCCGGTCGGTATAGGGAGGGGAATTGCGATTATTGAAGCATTGATTGGGTATACCGTTCCAGCTTCCTTTATCGTCAGAACGGTCGTCGATTTTAGGAAAGAACGGGGATAATTGGTTAAATTCAAGTTCTGGATTACACACTTAATCTGCTTCCGGACATCCTTAGCTACTATTCAAGTTATCGATTCACTCACTTTCATTGTTGTAGACATCTTTTGCCAATAATTGGTAAAATTCAGGTCCGGATGCAGTTGTTTAAAAATATATGTTTTGCCTATTGTTATTGACCCACAAGTACACTACAATTTTTCAAGGATAGTAAACTTATGTGGATGCATCTCTCATATAAAGAATTCCACAATTTTTTAAGAATAGTAAACTTCTAATAAGAAGGGGTTATTTTCATGAAACTAGGTGCCCGCATTTTTAAAACGGGGTTGGCAGTCGTATTGGCTCTTATGCTTGGTGAACTATTCCATCTGCCATCACCCGTTTTCGCAGCAATTTCTGCCGTTTTTGCCATCCAGCCATCCATTTACCGGTCGTACTTAACCATTCTGGAACAAGTACAAGGAAATGTCATAGGGGCGATTATCGCTATTGTATTTGTTTTGTTATTTGGAAATCATTTTTTAATCGTTGGACTGGCAGCAATTATTCTTATTATTATCAATTTGAAATTAAAAATTGATACCGTATCATTATCGGTTGTAACCTTAATCGTTATTATGGAAACACCTCAAGATGAGTTTATTACTTTTGCGATTTTACGTTTTGCAACCATCATGCTGGGAATTTTGTCAGCTTTTATCATTAACTTGATCTTTTTACCACCCAAATATGAAACAAAACTTTATACATCCATTTCCGATATAACGAATGATATTTTAAAATGGACACGGATTACAAACCATGATGCAGTTGACCATACCTTAATAAAAAAAGAACTCGAATTATTAAAAGAACAATTTATCCATGTTGAACAAATTTATTTATTCTATAAAGAAGAAAGGACTTTTTTGAAAAAGAACAAGCGGGGGAAAATACGGAAGGTCGTTATTTACCGGCAAATGATTACAACGGCTAAAAAGGCATTGGAAATTTTGAGAAAGTTGCATCACTATCAATATGATTTTTACCAGTTACCAAAAAATATTAGGGAGCAATTATTAAGTGTAATCTCCCATTTAAATAACAATCACGAACACCTATTACTCCGATATATTGGAAAAGCAGTTCAAGTTCATACGGAAGAAATGGAAGAATACGTGGCAAAGAGAAATGAGTTACTACATTTATTTGGTGACATGCAAAAAATCAGCTCCGAACAGTTGACAATGGACCATATGTTACAATTTATGGCTACCATTCTTGATTATAACGAGCAACTCGAAAAACTGGAAATCCTTATCAGCAGTTTGCAACAATATCATCGTGAAGAAATAGAGGTTGATGTTTCATAAAAAGAAAACTTTTTAATGAAAAGTGCAAGGCGCCCGCTTAAGCGACATACGTCACTAAGTACGAGGCCTGTACTTTTCTTTTTTTTCATAAACTAAAAGGCTCTGCACCCGGTCTATACCTAATGACAGATGATTATACTGTCACTTGATTGATATCCGAAACATCGTCTTTAAACAGATTGTATGCGCCATGCATGACCGGACCGACAAAATCGTTCAATTTCCAACCATGTCGGATGGCTGCAGCAACAAATTGTTTGGCTTTGAGCACAGCTGTAAATACCTCTTCACCTTTTGCCAAGTTTGCTGTTATCGCGGCAGCAAATGTACAGCCGGCACCATGGTTATACGTTGTATCAATTTTTTCCGTTTCTAAAAGGACATACTCTTTTCCATCATAGAACAGATCCACCGCTTTTTCATGATCCAAAGTTTTCCCGCCTTTAATAACAACATTTTTTGCACCGAGGGCATGAATTTTTTCAGCCGCTTTTTTCATATCAGCTACCGTTTTAATTGGACCTACTTTTGATAATTGCCAAGCTTCAAAAAGATTCGGTGTTGTAACAAGTGCCCTCGGTAAAAGAAGCTCTCGGGAAGCATCGACCGTTTCCGGTAAAAGGACTTCATCTTCCCCTTTGCAAACCATAACCGGGTCGATGACAACATTTTTTAAGCTGTATTGGTCGATATACTTTGCTCCAAGTTGAACAATTTCAACCGAACCGAGCATACCGGTTTTCATTGCATCCAAACCAACAGAAAAGGCACACTCCAATTGTTTATCCACGATATTCGCTTCAATTGGAAAAACATTATGTTTCCACCCTTCATTCGGGTCCATTGCTACGATTGATGTAAGGGCAGTCATGCCATATGTTCCGTGTTCTTGAAATGTTTTTAAGTCCGCTTGTATTCCTGCTCCGCCACTCGTATCTGATCCGGCAAGCGTTAATGTTTTTTTCAAACTCATTGCTGTTCCCTCCTAAATCAAATCTGGTAGTATAAAAATTTCTGCGTTTTTATCCCACTCTAAACAGGGTGTTAAAACTCCCTTGGTTAAACAAAGAAGATTGATGGGAATAGTATAACACTGTTTTTTATGTAAAATAAATAAAAATACTTATCGTTTTGAGGAAAAAAACATTATTTTGGCATAATCAAGGGGAGTTCGGTCATTCGTGATACTTGTTTTGAAAGGAGCATCTTCCTTGCGTCTTTTGTAATCTCTATTCTAAAATAAAAGTAAGCCAAGTAGTGAAGAGTGGAAATGTTTCATCATTTGCTTTCCTTTTGAAATATCGATCTTGTGTTTTTACTAGTCAAGTGAGATTTAAAAGGAGGTATTTGCATGAATCCAAAAATTATCATTGACCTGAACAAATTTACGGATAATCTTGATTATATTGGCAAAAAAATGAAAGCAAAAAGTCTAACGTTAACTCATATAACCAAGGTATACGCCGCTGATCCGAAAATTGTCAAGGCAGCGGACGAAAACAAATATGTTGATTATCTAGGCGATGCTCGAATTGAAAACATTAAAAATTATCCCCAAGTCAGTAAACCAAAAATACTTATTCGTATTCCGATGCATAGTGAAATAGAGGATGTGATTCGCTATACTGATATTAGTTTCAATTCCGAAATCAGTACGATCCGTTTTTTAAACAATGAAGCAAAAAGACAAAAGAAGATCCATAAAGTTGTCCTCATGGTTGATTTAGGCGATCTTCGCGAAGGCTATTTTGATGTGAAAGAATTACATAAAGCGGTTGCCGAAATAGTGACCATGACAAATATTCAATTATTCGGGTTGGCTGTCAATTTAACCTGTTTTGGTGGCGTCATTCCTGATAAAGGTATTCTACAAAAACTTGTTGATTATAAAAATTCAATCGAGTCTTCATACGGCTTGTCACTGTCAATGATTTCCGGCGGCAACTCAAGCTCGCTTTATTTACTGGATAAAGACGGAATTCCTGAGGGCATTAATAATTTACGTTTGGGTGAAGCGATTGTCATTGGAAAGGAAACCGCTTTCGGACAATTTTATGACGAAATGCATCATGACGTATTTACCCTTTCAGCTGAATTGGTAGAAATAAAGGAAAAGCCTTCTGTACCCTTTGGAAATATCGGTATGGATGCATTTGGTCAAAAACCGGTATTTGTCGATAAGGGACAAATGCTCCGGGGAATTGTCGCAATCGGCAGACAGGACATTGATCATTTAGGTCTTGTTCCAATCGACAAAAGAATAGAAATCGTAGGGGCAAGTTCCGATCACCTTATTTTGGACTTAACAAAATGTAAAAAGGATTACAAAGTTGGAGATTCTGTGCGGTTTTATATGAATTACTCAGCATTACTTAGAGCTTTTACAAGTAAATATGTAAATCGGGCATACATTCAACAACAATACAACAGGCGGAACTTCTTTTACAAAAAAGGAGACAGGCCAATTGTACTTTGTCACCATTAACAAGGATAGCGGGGCTTTGTTCAACCTTTTGCAATTGAAATTAATCATTGCCCGCTTACTCTATCAATCTGCCAAAATACGAGAACCTGTCTTCTCAATCAAATTGTTGAACCGTAAATAAATCATAATAATGACCTTTTTTCGCCATCAATTCATCGTGCATTCCTTTCTCGACAATGTTTCCATGCTCGATAAGGACGATACAATCAGCATGGGTAATTGTTGACAATCGGTGGGCAACAATTAAAGTCGTCCGTTCTCTCGCTAAATTATCCAATGCTTCCTGAATCAAGTGTTCGCTTTCCAAGTCTAGTGCAGAAGTGGCTTCATCCAATACTATTATTGGCGGATTTTTCAAAAAAACTCGAGCGATCGCGATTCGCTGTTTTTGCCCACCAGATAATTTCACGCCTCTCTCCCCGACCTTTGTATCGAATCCTTGAGGTAAATTCATAATAAAATCGTAGGCATTGGCAAGTTTTGCAGCATGAATCACTTCCTCATCCGTTGCATCCGGTTTCCCCAATAAAATATTTTCTTTTACCGTATCACTGAATAAAATGCTGTCCTGGAGAACCATTCCAATTTGATCCCGCAAGTCCTTCACTTTCAAATCACGAACATCTGTACCGTCAAGTAAAATTCTCCCTTCCGTTACATCATAAAATCGTGGCAGCAGACTGACTAAAGTGGATTTGCCGCCCCCACTCATGCCGACAAAAGCAACCGTTTGTCCCTTTGTTATTTGTAAGTTAATATGATTAAGTACGGGTCGCTCTGTTTTTTCATAGGCAAAAGAAACTGAGTCAAACTCAATATTTCCCTCCGTTTTCTTAATCGGCTTTGCATCTATCTTATCAACGATGTCATACTCTTCGTCCAGCAAGTGAAAAACGCGATCCATTGATGCAATTGCTTGGGTTAATGTTGTCGATGAGTTGACGAGTCTTCGAAGTGGATTATAGAGTCGGTCAATATAACCAATAAAAGCAACCATTGTGCCAACCGTTAAATTTCCCTGAATGACTTCATAACTCGCAAAAGCAATTATCAAGAGCGGTGAAATATCCGTAATCGTATTGACAACAGCAAACGCTTTTGCATTCCAGCTTGTATGTTTTATCGCTCGATGTAAGAAATTGTTATTCGTTTTATAAAATCGTTTTTTCTCATGTTCTTCAATGGCAAAACTTTTAATAACGGAAACGCCTTGAACACGTTCATGCAAATATCCTTGAACTTCAGCTAAAGCTTGTGATCGTTCCCGAGTTAACTTCCTCAAATTCCCAAAGAAGTATTTGACGGAAAAACCATAAAACGGAAACATAAGTAAGGAGATTAGTGATAATTTTACATTCATTGTGAACATAATCGTTACTGTAATCAGAATAGTCGCCAAGTCTATCCATACATTCATAAGACCGGTTACGACAAAATCCTTTGTTTGTTCGACATCGTTTATGACCCTGGAAATAATTTCTCCGGTCTTCTTATTTGAATAATATTTTAATCCCAGTTTTTGCAAATGTGCATATAACTTTTCACGAATATCAAATAACACTTTATTTGCGGTCCATTGGGCAAAGTATTGGCGATAATATTCTACCGGTGGACGTAAAAAAATAAAAATAAGTGCCATTAGTCCCATTGCTATCCCTAATTGAGAAAATTTTTCCTGTTTCGATAAAGCTTCATTAACAATGACATCATCAATCAAATATTTCGATAGTAGCGGAATTAGTAACGGTATGGCGAATTTAATCACACCGATAAACAGTGTTGCAATGATTTGAACTCGATACGGTTTCACGAATTGCATGTACCGTTTGATACTCCCCATTTTTCTCTCTCCCTAAAAATCATTCCACGTCAATCCCACTCCTACAAAAGCAAACGAAAATGACTAATATTGTTTCTTTCAAAACGAATCCGAATCAACCATTTATTGATTCGGTTCTTGAATTTTCAGTATTTAAAAATGCATTTTTTCCCATCTGATCAACCGTTGTGGTATGGTGTGAAGAAAACAATACCCTTTTATTCTACTAACAAAAATTTTCAAGAACTTTTTTAACCAACCGAGTTCTTATTAAAAACTTCTATATGTTAAAAATCGTTCATACCATTGATCAACAAAATCCGGTGCAAATGGTCCTTTTTTTTGACGAATCCAATCAATTAATTTCTCCATATTTGCTTTCAAAATTTTATCGATAACATCCGGGTATCCCATTAATTTTCGGTGTTCTTCATATTCATCTTCATCAAGTAAAACATAAGTCATATCCGGAAATACTTTTATATCTAAGTCATAATCGATATATTTTAATGCTTCATCATCGAACACAAATGGTGAACTTAAATTACAATAATAGTGAATTCCGTCTTCTCGAAGCATGCCTAAAATATTAAACCAATATTGGGAATGGTAATAACAAATCGCCGGTTCTCTCGTGATCCAAGTTCGTCCATCTGATTCTGTTACCATTGTTCGATCATTTCCCCCAATGACGACTGTGTTTGTTCCTTTTAACACCGTTGTTTCTTCCCATATGCGATGAATATGTCCATTATGTTTATAACTATGTATTTGGATTGTTTCTCCTTCCATGGGAACTCCCATTTTTAATCCCTACTTTCTACATCCCGCTCAAGTTTTCTATCTGACAATAAAATAATTGTTTCCAATTTATATTCGTTATTTTTATATTATAACGTTTCAGCCAAATTTTTAAAACCGGGATATAAAGAAAACTCGGGCGTCCGAGACTTTAGGCGAGAGCAGAGCCGTAGTTCAGCGAAAAAACATTTTCGCTTGCGAGGTAATGCTACCGAAGTCTTTCAGTGCACTTATGCGTTAGGAGAGTAGAAATTAAAAAATTTCTACTTTCCTATTAGCCAAAAAAGGTGCTCCGATAATGAAGCACCTTTTGGAACTTATAAGGGGTTGGTTCTTTATGGTTCACCCTAGATGTATATGTTATGAATTTTTATTTTTTTTAGCCTCTGCTTGTTGATTTTGACGACGTACTTCTTGTGCATTCGTTTCACTAGCAAACTCAGTACCAAATTGACCTTGTCCACCTTGTGCAGATTGAGCATTTTGTTGTCTTACTTTTTGTACATTCGTTTCACTAGCAAACTCGGTACCGAATTGACTTTGTCCGCCTTGTGCAGATTGAAAATTTGTACCAGCTTGTGTTTTATTGTTTTTTGCCATCTGTTATCACCTCCACGTTCTTAACATATCCAAGTGGAGGGATAAGTATCCAAAGATTTTGTGGAAATTTATGGAATTGCCAATGAAATGACGATTTCACTTTTTAAATTACCAAAAATTTATTTTTCCGGCATTTCTACACCTATAGAACGCATTGAAAAATACGGCAATGTTTTCTTCATGAAACATCCATGGCAAAAAATATTTAAACTAACAGTGATCTTCCACCGTCAACGATCAACGTTTGCCCACGAATCATGGATGATTGATCGGATATGAAAAACATAATTGCATTGACCATATCATCCATCTCCACCATTCTTCCGGCCGGCGTGTTTTTTCTGGCATCTTCCAGCAATTCCTCTCGGTTTGGGAAATGTTGAAGTGCTTCTGTATCTATCGCACCCCCGGAAACGGCATTCACAACAATATTTTTCGGTGCCAATTCAACAGCCAAATAACGGGTTAATGCTTCGAGGGCTGCTTTTGAAACACCGACAAGTGTGTAGTTTTCCAAATAACGGATGGAACCAATCGAACTAATACTGACTATTTTGCCGCCACCGTTCCGTTCCATTAATTTTGCCGCTTCTTGCGCACAAAACAGCAGTGCCTTACTATTTATATTCATTGTCCAGTTCCAATGGGTTTCTTCAATCTCCATTACCGGACGTAAAACACCGGAAGCTGCATTATTAATAAGGACATCCAGACGGCCAAATGTTTCATCAATCGTTTGAAACATTGCTTTGATTTTATCTACATCCCCTACATGGGCTCTGACAACAAGCGCTTTTCTCCCCATTTGTTCAATTTCTTTAGCCGTTTCCTCTGCAGCCGATTTACTGCGAACATAATTAATGACAATATCATAACCTTCTTCTGCCAAGCGGAGAGCTGTTTTTTTGCCGATCCCGCGGCTGGCCCCGGTTACTAATGCTACTTTGTTCGACATATACTCATTCCTTTCTAAAGTAAATATTGTGGGACATTACATGTGGACGCATACTTATATAGCGATCTTCTTTTTATACTCTTTCCACATCTTTTGATACGGAACCGGAAACGGATATTCATCTACTTCCTCAAAAGCCACAACTTTCATATTTTGTGGCAACTTCCCCTTTACCAAGCCGACAAATGCATGAATCTTCCATGTTAAATGAGAGAATACATGCTCAACAACACATAATGGTTCCAATAAATCCACGTTTGCCCCATACTTGTCCAACCATTCATTTTCAAAATCGATAATCATATTTTTCTTTCCGCTAATAACTTCTTCGTTTGGAAATTCCCAAAGACTTGCCAACAATCCTTCATCAGGGCGTTTACGAATAACGACTTTTCCTCTTTCATCCAGCAAAATTGCTGCAACATACTGAACGGTCCTTCCCTTTTTCTGTTTGCTTTTTATCGGAAGCCTCGTTTCTGTACCATGTTGAAAGGCACGGCAATGGTCACGAACCGGACATAACAAACAGTCCGGTGAAGTCGGTTTACAAATCAATGCACCGAGTTCCATCAACCCTTGATTGAAACTGGACGGATCTTCACGGGAAATGATCTCTTCCACTAATTCTTCAAAAAGCTTTCTTGTCCTTACCTTTATAATATCATCCTCAATTTCAAAAATCCGGGATAATACCCGCATCACATTGCCGTCAACAGCCGGAATCGGTTTGTCATAAGCAATACTTAAAACGGCTCCGGTCGTATAAGGTCCGACCCCTTTTAACTTACTGAACGATTTTTTCTCATCAGGGACAACCCCGCCGTATTGAGTTTGCACCTCCTTTACCGCTGCTTGTAGATTTTTTACACGTGAGTAATAGCCTAATCCTTCCCACGTCTTCAATAGCTCTTGTTCATCCGCATTAGCTAATTCTTCGATATTCGGATATTTCTCAATAAAGCGGTAAAAGTAAGGGATCACCGTATCGACCCGGGTTTGCTGTAACATGACCTCTGACACCCAAATCTTATAAGGGTCCTTATCTGCACGCCACGGAAGGTTCCGCTTTTCCTCTTGGAACCATTCAATTAAAGATTTTTGAAATTCCTCTATGTTAAAATTTTTTAAAAGCACGGATACTCTTTCATTCACAGCTTGTCCTCCACATGATAAAATCTAATTAAGAATTGATTAAAATAAAATTTGTATATAATGCTTTCTTTGAATTATGCTAAAAATAATCATACCATTTTTAATAAAATTTAGCTGAATTTGTTATTCGCACAAAATTTATTTGATATGGTACATATATTAATCGTATGCTTGTCATCTAAAGAGTTATCATACTGGAGGTATTTTTGTGGATACTGGTACACATTTTGTCATGGGTATTGCCCTTGGTGGATTGGCCACCATTGATCCGGTTGTATTCAATCATCCTGAGACCTATCAATCCGTTTTGATCGCAACGATTGTCGGTTCACAAATTCCGGATATTGATACAGTATTAAAATTACGTAATAATGCGATATATATCCGAAATCATCGCGGTATTACTCATTCAATTCCCGCAGTTGTTTTGTGGCCGATCATCATAGCCTTACTATTGTATTTATTTTATCCTGAAGTTAATCTGCTGCATGTTTGGTTATGGACTTTTCTTGCTGTTTTCTTGCATGTATTTGTTGATATTTTCAATGCCTATGGGACCCAAGCTTTACGTCCGTTTTCCTCCAAATGGGTTGCACTCGGTTGGATTAACACGTTCGATCCGTTTATTTTCGGCATTCATGCACTCGGTATCGTATTCTGGATATTCGGAAGTGATCCAAGGGTAGTCTTTTCTACTATGTACATTGTCTTGATTGGCTATTATTTGTACCGGTACTCTATAAGGAAAACATTAGTATCTGTAATTAAAAAACGAATTCCCGATACAGAACAAGTCATCTTAAGTCCAACGATGAAATTTTTTCAATGGCGTATTGCCGTTATTACTAAAAACAGATTTTATGTTGCTTATGCCTATCAAAGCAGTTTTACAATCGTAGATGAATTTGAGCGAATTCCTTTACCGGATACACCGGTTATGAATACAGCTATTAAAGATACTAATGTCGCCGCCTTCCTTTCTTTTTCACCGGTTTATCGCTGGGAGATTGAGGAAGGAAACAATTATATTGAAGTTCGTTTCATCGATTTACGCTATCGCAGTAAAGATCATTACCCGTTTTTTGCTGTTGTTAAGATGGACCATAATATGAACATTCTAACTTCATATACCGGTTGGATTTATAGCAAAGAAAAAATTCGCAAAAAGCTAGAAATCCTTCCCCAATAATTCCTAAAAAATTGTCGCAAATGAAATCTTTTTTTAGCCATACTAATAGTGCGTATTATTTTGCGCACTATTTTTTCTGTTTAGTTTAACGTGATTTGTCAAAAACTCTATACCATTATATGTAAATTTATTGTTTTCGGCAACAAGTGCGGTAAATAACATCCTTATAGGAGGAATAACAATGGTACGTAACAAGGAAAGAGGGTTCCCCAATCAAAAGGACCAAAAATTGGAAGGCATGCCCCGTGCACAAGCAAGATTTGCCTCATTAAGGGCAGACGGGACGATCAATACAAGACCACAGGAACGGATGCACGCCTCAAATCAAAGAGAAAGAGACGATTCATAGCTCTTGAAAACGAAAACGGGAGTCCAGGAAGTGCGGGCTCCCTCCAGTTAATCTTCATGCTCATCTTTTACTCCACTATGCTGCTTCCATATAAATCGGCCCGTCCAGTAAGTTTAGTGAACATTATTTTACTTTTTCCAAAAGCGAAATCGGAATTCCTTCTTCTTTTCCTTCACCATTCAGACGATTTCCCCAAGCAAAGAAACCTTTCAAATATTTTATTCGGAAGTATGTATCCCGTTCATTACGTAGCCGATAGATTTCACCCTTTTTAAAATCTTCCGGGTTCAGTAAATAACACTCAGCCATCAAAGCTTTCCTTTCAAGCACGGCAAATTCATTTATAATACCGAGCTGCTCTGCTTTCCTTGCCTGCTCCCTTAAATGTGCAATTTCTTGTTTCAATTCAATTTCCGACATTTCACTATACCTTTTTTCAGTCATTGAAAACACCTTCCACATCATTTTTTGTCTTTTTTTCTGTAAACGTGCTAATACATTCTTTATTCATGATTATTTATGTCAATTCCATCAAGAAATTTTTCTATATCAGCAAGTTGGAATCCTTTACGATAAAGAAATTGCTTAACTTTCATAATCCTTTTTTCAGGTGGTACTAGTCGATATTTTTTCAACGCTTTCTCACCTTGAATTTGAATCGTTTCTTCATCACGGTGATCGGGAACATTTTCCAATGCAAGTGAAATGGCTTTCTGAATCGTTACCTGTTCAAACCCTTTCCGGACTAAAAAAATACGCAAATGACTGCTCAACTGCTTAGTGGAAACTGTTTTATTTTTCAATATTTGTTTTTCACAAAGCTTAACTGCTTTTTCCAGTTTTTCTTCATTCGTAAAAAGCGCCAATGATTCATCAATGATACTCGGATGGATTCCTTTTTTCCGCAGACCTTCTTTAATAACATTCGGACCTTTATCCGAGGTATTGATTTGTGTTTTTACAAAAGCAAGTGCAAATTCCCGATCATCTAAATATTTTTGATTCAAAAGGCGCCCAATCACTTCTTGAATTACATTTTCCTCATAACCTTTTTCCTGTAAATGTTCTTTAACTTCTTTTATCGATCTCATGCGGAATGATAAGTAATGAACAGCTTGAATGTACGCCTTTTGTATTTCCTCATTATAAAAAATTTCCGCAAGTTGTTGTTCATCCAATTCTTTCCCTTTTCGTAAATCATATTTTATTAAAATATCCTCACTGACACTAAAGGCGTATTGACCATCTTTTCCATCGTCAAAAAACACATTATAGCGATCCGTATTTCTTTTCTGAACGGTAATCTTTTTTATGATTGGCAGGATGAACACCTCCATTCATGTTTCTTTAGCACAAATGTATCATAAAATAGAAAATTTGTATGCAATTTCGCTCGTCTACGTATGCTTTGCCGGGGAATGGAAAAACTAAAAATATAGTGTGTACACGAAAACACGGAGGTGTAAAAGCGATGGCTAATCCAAAGAAAAACCGGGGAGAAGAAAAGAAACAGTTGAAAAAAGCACAGGAAATTATTTATGGTCGCGATTTTAAACGAGCTGACAGAGCTGCCCGGGAATAATAACAGACTTGCTAACACTTACCTGTCATATTCGCGAGTTACTTGGCTAATCTAAAAGATGAAGATCATTTATCTTCAAAACTCCTGACGAAAGGGGTCTCAACATGGGACGAGCTCGTGGACAAAGAACTCGCGACAAAAATAAAGCAAACTTACCTCAAGTTCCGAAAAATATGAAGTCAGATGGTCTTGATATCGAGTATGCACAGGAATTGGCGGACTTGCAAGACCGAGAAGCTATTGCGCGATCCAATGCAGCCGACAGTCGGGTAAAAGCGCGAGGAAAAAGAAAATAAATTGACTTGGAAGCCAACTTTTCGTTTTTCAAAAATTATCTATTGCTAAACAATCATAAATAGATTTATTAGGAACTCTTCTTCATCTGAAGGGTTCCCTTTCTTTTTGCTTCTATTAGATTTCACCCTTCCTGCGATAAATTTTAATGCGATTAAGAAAGTGCCATGGCGCCCGCTTAGCGTCGTACATCTTGGCCGGCTTAAATCGCACCCTCCTGTTGCAATGCCGGCCCCACTTTACCTTTTGTCATAAAAAAACTTAACACATGATCCGTTAGTAAAAACGGCGACTGCCAAGCCTTTAGGCGAAGGTAGAGCCGTAGTCAGCGAAAAAACATTTTCGCTTGCGAGGTAATGCTACCGAAGCCTCTCTAGTTGTAGCATTTTGCACTTATACTTATACTAAAATTTCCAACAACGTACAATCTTTCTCGGGAATTTATACTTTCTGGTGTAAAAAAGTAGCCAGGTTTTGTGGCTACTTGAAAGGAAATCTTGGTTAAACAGCTTCTTCTTCTTTCTTATACCCGTCTTCCCAAAAATCAGCATTCTTCACACCAAGTTTTGTTGAATTATATTCCGGGTCAAGACCTTGCTTTTTCTGTTCTTCATAATCTTTTAATGCCTGAATGGCTGGTTTGTAAAGGAATACTAAGCCGATTAAGTTAGTCCAAACCATGAAGCCGAGACCAATGTCACCCAATGTCCAAGCCAGTGTTGAAGTCCTGACCGTACCATAGAAAGTTGCCGCAATCATAGCTATTTTTAAAATCATCATCGGAATTTTTAAATTACGGCCTTTAAATAAGTAAACGACATTCGATTCAGCAATATAGTAATAAGCCATAATAGTTGTAAAGGCAAAAAAGAACAGAGCTATTGCAACAAACGGTGAGCCGAAACCAGGTAATTGACTGTCAACGGCCATTTGTGTATAAGCTGTCCCTACTTCTACACTATCACCGATATTATTGACAATAAGCGTTGACTGGTCAGATTCATATACATTATAGGAACCAGTAAATAAAATCATAAATGCAGTTGCGGAACATACGAGCAATGTGTCAATATAAATCGAAAACGCTTGAACCAATCCCTGTTTTGCAGGATGAGATACTTCAGCGGCACTGGCAGCATGCGGTCCGGTTCCTTGTCCTGCCTCATTCGAATAAATTCCGCGCTTTACTCCCCACGCGATGGCACTTCCTAAAATACCGCCAAACAATTGATCAGCACCAAATGCACTAGTAAAAATCAATTTAAAAACGCCCGGAACAGCTTCAATATTCATAAAAATGATTACGAGCGCAACAAGAATATAACCAAGAGCCATAAATGGAACAACCAATTGGGCAACATTGGCAATCCGTTTAACTCCCCCAATAATGATAACACCTAATAAAACTGCTAAAAAGATCCCCGTAATCCACGGACTAATCGAAAATGCATTATCAAACCCGGCAGAGATGGCATTTGATTGAACCCCCGGCATAAGAACAGCCATTGCTAGCAAACCGGCAACCCCAAAAATCATTCCTGCCCAACGACGATTCAAACCTTTTTCAATATAATAAGCAGGACCGCCGCGATACTCACCATCGACTTTTTCTTTATAAATTTGGCCGAGCGTAGATTCTACATATGCAGTCGCAGCTCCGAAAAAAGCGATTAACCACATCCAAAAAACAGCACCGGGACCACCATAAGCAATTGCCGTTGCTACCCCGGCAATATTGCCCGTACCGACACGACCGGATAAAGCTATAGATAATGCCTGAAATGAGGAAATTCCGGATTTTGAACTTTTTCCTTTAAACATTTGTTTGATCATGTCCCTAATTAATCTTACCTGGGCAAATTTCGTCATTAATGTAAAAATAACCCCAGCTGCAATACAGAACACAATCATTGGTGTACTCCAGAGCCAGCTATATAACGTATTAATAAAATCAGCCATTGCACTACCCCCTTGTTTTTATAAACAATACTTTTTCGAAAAATTAAAAACTTGGCGATATAATAGATTATTATAACTTATCATTTGTTATAAGACAATATGATTTTCAAATATATTTATACTCTTCTACATATTGGAAAATATCCCCAAAAAGAAAAGAGGATTTTAATTGATGGCGGAAACGGTTAAACTGAACTGCAAAAGACATACTACAAAATGAATTGAATTTGGAATTATCTTTCACTTCTTTTCAAATAAAAAAACTAGGGCGTCTATGCCTTTAGGCCACATGTGATGCGTAAGTTCACCGAAAAAATACAAAAATTTTTCGGGTACAATGCATTCGTTGAAAAAGACATTGCTTTTTCAACTACAGAGCCTATACTTTCGGTTCTTCATAGCCTTTCTTGTGAGCTTATACTTTTTCTCACTACTTCGAATTCGCATCTCTGCTGAAAATTTATAATTCTTAACATAGAACACAAGCCAAAAGCACCACAACCTTATGACAACACTTGTGTGACCAACATCCTTTCCTCCCTAGCAATCATGCATTCTTCATACCTTATTTTAAATACGTCAATGTTTTCCCGGAAATACCAAATAGTATAGATAATATTGGAGATAACCAACAAAAAATTGCAAAAGGAATATAGCTCAAAACCGGCACTTCAAGCATACTCGTAATAAAAACACCGCAAACACTCCATGGCACAAGCGGATTAATTACTGTACCAGCATCTTCTAATACACGGGACAAGTTTTTGTTTGCCAAACCAACCTTAGCAAATTGGGACTGGAACGATTCGCCGGTAAGTAAAATCGCCAAATATTGCTCACCAATCATGACATTTAGGCCAATTGCAGTCATTGCTGATGCAGTAATCACACTTCCGACATTATTTAAAAGGCCTGCAATGGATTCTATAAGTCGCGGGACAATACCAAGCGTAAAGAGCAGACCACCCATTGCTAAAGCAAGCAAAACCAGGCTTACCGTAAAAAACATGCTGCTGACGCCACCCCTTGTCAGCAGTTCATCTAGTGCTGTATTTCCGGTTTCTGACACATAGCCGTTAAACAAAACATTAAGTAAGTCTCCAATTGGCAACATTTGATTAATAAAAGAAAGAACAACGGCCAAAAGTGAACTTGCTGCCAAAGAAAGAATCGCAGGGACATTTTTTATCGAAAGGACAATTAATAAAACTAAAGGCTGCCAGCTATACCAATGAATTAGCCCTGTTGAGTACAATAAATCTTGAAAATGATCAATATTTGATAGATCCGCTTCCTCTACGGATGGGGAAACAAAAATAAAAAAGAGCAATGACAATAAAAATGCCGGTACAGTTGTCCATCCCATATTACGAATATGTTCAAACAGATCAACTTTTACAATTGTCGATGCCAAATTGGTTGTATCGGATAACGGTGACATTTTATTCCCGAAAAAAGCACCGGAAACAATGGCTCCGGCTGTGATCGCCATAGAAAGGTCGATCGTTTGGGCAATACTAATAAAAGCAACACCGATAGTCGCGACTGTCGTCAGTGAACTGCCAATACTCACGCCGACAAGTGCCGTTATTACAAACACAATGGCATAAAAATAGTGGCTCGTGGCCAGTGAAAAACCTGTAGACACTAAAGTTGGAATGGTTCCACTAATCATCCAACTTCCGATCAATAAACCGATAAACAGGAGCAATATAACCGCTCCAATACCTGCCATTGCTCCATTAATTAATCCTTCTTCCATTACTTTAAAAGGGATTTTCCTCAATAATCCATAAAATAATAAAAAGATAATAACAACTAAAATGGGGATATGCGGTGCAGCCTCGAATTTAATGATTCCAAAACTTAGTAAGAAAATACTTATTGCCGAAAGCAGCACAGCTTCTACTACAGATGGAGTATAATAGGTTTTTTTTATATTCATGCTGTTCCTCCTGAGTCGTAATTCAAATTATAATGCTACAATATTTACTTTATCACATAAAAGCGTTTAAGTGCTAAAGTTATATTTTAATATAATTTTATCTTTACAAATTGTCAAGAAGGCGTTTTTTCTCATAATTGGCAGGGTTAGCTTGTGGTTACGCGGTTGCTTGGGTTGAGCCGATTTCTCCTTGGTAGTCACTGCCAGCCCGCGAGATAGGTCTCCCCTGGTCCGCGAGACTGGCTTTATCCAATATAATGGTTCTTATGGACAAAATGTGAGGGAAATTTACTAAAACTGTCCATTAAAACAGCTCTATTAGACAAAATGCAATGCCAATCAACTGAAACTGTCCATTAAAACAGCTCTATTAGACAAAATGCAATGCCAACCTCCTAAAACTGTCCATTAAAACCACTCTTTTGGACAAAATTCAACGTCAACCTCCTAAAACTGTCCAATAAAACTACTCTTTTGGACAAAATTCAAAGCCAACCTCCTAAAACTGTCCAATAAAATCGTTCTTATGGACATATTACGAGGGCAACCAGCCGAAACTTACGGACAAATTAAGCAGCGATAGAAGGAAGAACAGTCTCGAAACGCTCTCAAGGACAAAAAAGCAGCAAAAAAAGAACAAATATCCCCGAGATTGACTCTCGGGGACAAATGAAGAGGGGTTGAATTCAATCCGAATACAAAATTGAATCTACAAACTGGTTTTAACCACTTCATTTTTTTCTGCAGATTCAAAAATAATTTCCATCAGCTTTAATACACGCAGTACTTCGTGATTTTTAACAATGGCTTCGGTACGACCTTCAATAACTGATACAAGATTGTCATAAAAATCTTGAGATAATACGGAAGCTGCCGGAAGATTTACCATTGTAGTTGCTTCCTCTGATGGAGGGGCCATCGTCTTCGTTAAGCCCTGCCCTGCTTTAATCGGCTTCGGTGCAGAAGCTATGATATCTTTATTTTGTTTAACAATTTTTCCGTTAAGACCCCAATCCTCGATAATGGCGGTTCCTTCTGTTCCTTTTAAATACCATCTCGGCAGCGAGATAAAGTTCGTTGTTCCTACTTCTACAAGTGCGGTTATTCCATTGGCAAAAGTCAAATAGGTTTGGAAGCCATCATCCACCTCATCGCCCAGTACATAACTTAAATTTGCATATACACTCGTAACCGGGCTATGAATCATAAACAACAGCTGATCAAGCAGGTGAACGCCCCAATCCAACACCATGCCGCCACCGTTTTTCTTTAAATGGCGCCAATCACCCGGAATCCCATTGGCACCATGGACACGGGATTCAATATGAAAAATTTCACCCGTCATTTTTTCATTATAGATTTTTTTCACGGTTAAAAAATCCTCATCCCAGCGTCGGTTTTGGTGAACCATAAACACTTGTCCGGTTTCCTCAGCTACCGTCATAATTTCCTCTAAATCACGGGCATAGATCGTTACAGGTTTTTCGCAAACTACATGTTTGTGAGCTTTTAAAGCTTTTATTGCAATTTCTTTATGGACGTCATTTGGTGTTGCAATTAATACAATATGAATCGACTTATCCGAAAGCAAGGCATCCAGACACTCGTACACCTGCAGCCCCTTTGATAGTGCCACATCATTTCTTTCTTGCTTAATATCAAAAATGCCTTTCACATGAATTTGCGGATTACTTTTAAGCAAATGGTCGACATGGTAGCTGCCCATGCCGCCATAGCCAACGACTGCTAAATTGTATGTTCTCGTTGTCATAGAAGCCTCCTCTTATGCCCACCACATATCAGCAGGTGTTTCACGAATGATCACATCTTTTAAGTTTTTAACGGCACGATTGAAGCCTTCATCAATGGACATTAATGGGTCTTCATGCTCAATACTTACAACATAGTCATACCCATAGGTACGTAAGGCACTCATCATATCCGACCATTCTTGCATACTATGACCACAACCGACACTTCTAAATGTCCAGGCACGGGTTTGTACATTTCCGTATGGTTGCATATCTGTTAGGCCATACATGTTGACATTATCCTGGTCAATATTCGTATCCTTTGCATGAAAATGGTGAATGGCTCCTGCTTTTCCTAAAATTTTAATAGCGGCAACCGGATCGATACCTTGCCACCACATATGGGACGGGTCTAAATTGGCACCGATCGCATCACAAGTTAATTCACGCAATTTCAACATGGTATATGGTGTATGGACGAGGAAACCGCCATGCAATTCAAGGCCAATTTTGACATGATGTTGTTGGGCAAATTCGCCAATTTCTTTCCAATACGGAACTAATTTATTTTCCCATTGCCATGTTAAAATATCGGCATATTCCGTTGGCCAGGCAACAACCGGCCAATTTGGCTGTTTAGCATCCTCGCTGTCTCCCGGCGTTCCTGAAAAACCGTTTACGACTGGCACACCTAACAATGATGCGAGTTTAATCGTTTTGCGCAGCGTTTCATCCGATTGTTTGGCAAATGCTTTATCAGGCGAAAGCGGATTGCCATGACAACTAAAGGCACTGATGGTTAAACCTCTGGCAGTAACCGCATTCAAATAATCTTTTCGTTTACTTTCATCTTCTAAAAGCTCATCTAATGGACAATGGGCATTTCCCGGATAGCCTCCTGTTCCGATTTCAACTGCATCCAGACCGGAAGCCTTCACATGATCCAGCATTTCTTCAAAGGATTTATTGGAAAATAATACGGTAAATACACCTAATTTCATTGAAAAACCTCCTAAAATTAATTTTCAGACAAACAGTGGGACCCGTTCAAAAATCAACATCACTATGGGAGTCGTTGGGTCCATTATGTTTATTGAAAATTACAATATGACAATCCGCTTTGTTTCTTGTGATTCGATGGCTGCTAAGATAATTTCCAATGATTTTTTTCCTTCTTCACCGGTAATAAGTGGCTCTTTGTCTTCTAAAATACATTCAACAAAATGATTAATAACATGGGATGTCGTCTGGCCGCCTTCTTCATTGGTTTGGATTCTGCTTAATTGATGTTTGACAACCTCGCCGGTACGATATTGTTCGATTAACGAATACTCCGGATCAGCTTCCAGTTTCAAAATCCCATTTTCTCCATAGATGACCGTCGAGTTATCATCACTTCCTGCTGTATATGCCCAGCTAGCCGTCAATGTACCGATGATGCCGCTTTCTGTACGTAACACACATACTGCATTATCATCTACTTCAGAATAAGATTTTGCATTTGTTTCAATGAAGCTTCCAACTTCTTTAAATTCACCAAGCAAATACCGCATTAAATCGGCTTTATGTACACCAAGGTCGCCCATTGCCCCGATAAAGGCTTTTTCTTTATTAAAAAACCAACTGTCTTTACCGTCTGCACTCCAGCCTTCCGGACCACTATGACCAAAAGTAGTTTTAAAACTGTATATTTTGCCCAACTTGCCGCTCTCAATAATTTCCTTTGCTTTTTGATGAGATGCCACAAAGCGTTGATTATGAGCAATCATTAATTTCTTTCCGTTTGCTTTTGCCGCTTGGATCATCGCCTCTGCTTCTTCCCTTGATGTGGCCATCGGTTTTTCACATAACACATGTTTGCCGGAATTCAATGCAGCAATGGATACCGGTGCATGCAAATAGTTAGGCAGGCATACACTGACAGCGTCCACCTCTTTTAGCTTCAGCACCTCTTGGTAATCTGTAAAAGCTTTTGCACGATATTGGGCAGCCATTGTTTCGGCTCTTTCCGGAACAATGTCGCAAACCGCTACAATTTCTACATTGGCATTCGCAGCGTATTCCGGTAAATGCCGATATTTTGCAATACTTCCGCAGCCAATGACACCGATTTTTAATTTACTCATATGCCAATTCCTCCCGTTTGCTTTTTTCATGATTCATCCCATTTATATAGGGACGTATGAACTTGCTTCAAATTACAAAATTTTCCTTTAAAAGAAAAAGATTTCTTTACGTCAATGTTTAAATAAGGCGATTTCGTTTTTCATCTCTACAAGATGGAAAACATCATATATCTAGTTTTCTATTTGTTTAGATAAGGCAATTTCGTTTTTAAATAGTTCAAGCTCATTTCAATACTTTTGAAAGGATCACGCTGACAAATATCCTGCTCCACAACCCACCAGTTTATGCCGGCTTTTTCGCCCAGCGATAAAACGGTCTCGAGATCAACGCCGCCTGTCCCCAATTCGGCAAAGCTTTTTAACTGATCGGTTGTCATATCTTTTAAATGAACAATAGGTACCCGGTTCATATATTTTTCAATCCATTCAACCGGATTTTCCCCCGCCTTCTTCAACCAGTAGATATCGAACTCGGCAATAACTGACTGTGCTCCATCTAATATCGTTTCTAATACGGTTTTCCCATTATTCAGCCGTTCCAATTCAAAATCATGGTTATGATAACCGAGGACAAGACCTTCCTCTCTGACTCGTTCACCGGTATCCTTTAAAAATGAAATCAAACCCTGATAGGCTGGTTCATTCCGTTCATCCGGCATTAGGAACGGGCAGATAATATAAGTGCTTCCTAATGTTTTTTGCTCCTCTATTACCTTAGTTAAATCATGTTTCAACTCCTGAAGCGGAACATGACTTGATGAAGCCTTTAACCCCAGCCGATCTAATAAGTTGCGTATCTCTTTTGCTGATCTGCCATAAAGTCCGGCAAACTCAACCCCGTCATATCCCAATTCCGCTACTCTTTTTAATGTTCCTTCAAAATCTTTCTCACACTGTTCTCTTAATGTATATAATTGGACGGACACAGGGATTTCCTTCATAAACATCACTTCTCGGATAAAAATTTTTCAAGCGGTTTTGCATTTCCGTAGACCGGGTAACTGCGTTTAACCGGCTTTGCCCACTTCACGGCATTGATAATAACCTGTTGAACTTGTTTATGATAATAGGTCGGATAAGTTTCATGTCCCGGACGGAAATAAAAGATTTTTCCATTTCCCCGCTTAAATGTACAACCACTCCGAAACACCTCTCCGCCTGCAAACCAGCTTGTAAAAATGACCTCATCCGGTTCCGGAATATCAAAGTGCTCCCCATACATTTCTTCGTGGTCAATTTCGATATATTCGGGGATTCCTTCAGCGATTGGATGACCTGGACTAATTACCCATAATCGTTCTTTCTCCCCCGCTTCCCGCCATTTTAAATTACAGCTTGTTCCCATTAGCGATTGAAAGATTTTTGAAAAGTGACCGGAGTGAAGTACAATTAAGCCCATACCGTTTAATACCCGCTGTTTCACTTTCTCCACGATTTGATCATCTACCTCATGATGTGCCATATGTCCCCACCAAATCAAAACATCGGTATGATCTAATACCTCACTTGTTAAGCCATGCTCCGGTTCATCCAATGTAGCCGTTTTCACACCAAACCCGGCCTCATGTAAAAATGATGCAATTTGGCCGTGAATTCCTTCTGGATAAACTGCTTTTACCTCCGAGTTGTGCCGCTCATGACGATATTCATTCCAAACAGTAACCCTAATCATCTCATTCTCTCCAATCAAAAAAGACCTAGTTTCTGTACATTTAGCATACAAAACTGTTAGGTCTTTTTCTTCCTGGAAAATTTATATGTTATTCCCGTATTTTGATTTTTTATATTTTAAAGGTGAAGTTCCAAATTTGGTTTTAAATAAATGATGAAATGTTTTGACACTGCTAAAACCGGCTTGTTCAGCCACTTCAATAATTGGCAGATCCTCATTTAACAACAGCCACTTTGCTTTATTTAAACGGTAATCATTTAAAAATTTCACAAAGGTTTGTCCTGTTAATCTTTTAAAATAACGGGAAAAATATTGAGCGTTAAAGCCCATATGGCGAGCGATGTCATCCAATGTAATTTTCTGTTGATAATATTCTTCAATATATGCAAAAATTTTACTTAAAGACTCAACAAATGATTTTGGGTTGGAAATCAGCTCCGATTTCAATTCATCCGGTGAAATATCTTGATAAACATTGCGATACAAAGTAACAATCATTTCATACATTTTTGCTTTGATGGCAAATAAATATCCCCTGTCTTTATTCACCATTTCTAAATAGATTTCTTGAATTAGCTGCTCGATTTTTTGTTTAATTTTTTCCGGCCATGTAAGACTGGACTTTTCAATGCCGTTTAAGATATCAAGCATGGAAAGCTCTTCGTTATTGATTAATCTCATGTCTTTAAAAAATAAGATGTCAAACATAAGCACGATTCTTTCGCTATCGGGGGAGGAAAGATAGTAGTGGACCTCCCCACCATTAATAATTCTTACTTCCCCCTCCTGCATGGTGAAAATAGTATCATTGATCCCAACGTTAAGTGTTCCGTTTTTCACATAAATGATTTCTATTTCTTTATGCCAGTGGGGAAGCAATGTCATATCCCCACTATTTAAAAAGCAATCCATTGGAAATTCATTATGGTCCTTGCGAATTTCTAAATACGAGCTTCTCATCGGCAAAATCTCCAAATCAAGCATTTTCCTTTTATCTTATCATTTTTTGAAACGAGATAGATGTTATTTCTGTGAGTTTTCATTTATATGTGTACCGTTCCTCGGGGGTTGTTCTTGTTTTGGCGTGGTACTGGCCGGCCAATAGCGCAAGAGCAAATGGATTATTCGACTCATCTTTTTTAAAATTATATTAAAAACAGAAGGATTATTCTAGTAAAAATCTAGCCTCGATATCTCATCAAGCAAGGGACAAAAGAATATAAAAATTTTATAGGCAGACCAAAAAAGTACGCACTTTTTGGCACTAAAAAACCCGCAGAAAATGCCTTAACAACGGGGCTTTCTGGGGTTTTTACTGTCAACTTAAGATTAGTCTAGTGAAAATCTAAGCAAACAATAGTAGTACAGCACTCATGATCCACTCTGCAAAAATGGTTTTTAAAAAAAGGATTGAAACGGCGCCTCCGGATGAAGAATATCACCTATTATGTCAGCCAAATCGTCCGGTAATATAATCTTCCGTCCGTTTATCACTAGGTGTTGAAAAAATTTTATTCGTTTGGTCATACTCAATAACTTCACCGTTCAGGAAAAATGCAGTTTTATCCGAAATCCGTGCCGCTTGCTGCATATTGTGGGTGACGACAATGATACTGAAGTTTTTTCTCAATTCTTGAATAAGTTCTTCCACCTTCAATGTTGAAATCGGGTCAAGAGCGGAAGTCGGTTCATCCATCAAGATAACATCCGGCTCAATGGCAAGACATCTGGCAATACAAAGTCGTTGTTGCTGACCACCTGACAAACCATAAGCATTTTCCTTCAGCCGATCTTTTACTTCATCCCAAATGGCCGCCCCCCGCAAACTTTTTTCAACAATTTCATCCAGAATTTTTTTATTTTTAATGCCATGGATACGTGGACCATAGGCGATATTATCATAAATTGATTTAGGAAATGGGTTTGGTTTTTGAAAAACCATACCGACTCGGGTTCTTAATTCCTCTACTTCATAGTTTTTATCGAAAATGTTCCTGCCGCGATAGTATATTTCCCCGGATGTTTTTACGGCCGGAACAAGCTCGACCATCCGGTTCAATGTTTTAATAAAGGTTGATTTTCCGCATCCGGACGGACCGATAATAGCTGTAATTTCATTTTCAAAAATATCCAGATTAATATGTTTTAGTGCATGATTATCCCCATACCATAAGTTCAAATCCTTTGTTTGGTAAACCTCTTCTTTATTGACCTCTGGTTGCTCTATCATTAATTCTTCTTTCCTCATTTCAACCACAATTGCCATTATAAAAACCTCCTTTTTTAAAATACGTAAAGTTCACAAAACACCAATCTTCAAGCACTGTTAATACCGTTTGGAAAATTTATTTCGAATCATGATGGCGACCGAATTCATAACGATTAACAACGCTAATAATACGATAATTCCGGCTGCTGCCAATGCATGGAATTCATCTTGCGGGCGGGATGTCCAGTTGTAGATTTGCATCGGTAATGCCGTGAATTCATCAAAAACCGAATTTGGCAAAAAGGCTAAAAATAGTGGAATACCGAGAACAACAAGTGGTGCTGTTTCCCCAATCGCACGTGATAAGGCAAGGATGGATCCCGTTAAT
Source organism: Caldibacillus sp. 210928-DFI.2.18 (assembly GCF_020554505.1). Taxonomy (NCBI): domain Bacteria; kingdom Bacillati; phylum Bacillota; class Bacilli; order Caryophanales; family Bacillaceae; genus Caldibacillus; species Caldibacillus sp. 210928-DFI.2.18. The sequence goes on along the minus strand of NZ_JAJCHL010000035.1, from coordinate 5,968 downwards.
ATCCCCGGTAAGGATGCCGGTAAGACAACCCGCAAAATTGTCGTCCATTTTGTTGCCCCCATGGCGTATGAGGCTTCCCTAAAACTGCTCGGCACTGCTCGGATCGCTTCCTGGGCAGATACGATAATCACCGGTAAAACTAACAAACTCATCGTCAATCCGGCTGCCAAAACGCTTTTACCGAAAGCAAAAGTGCGGACGAATAAAGTTAACCCTAATAAGCCATATACAACAGAAGGAACACCGGCCAAATTCGAGATATTGACTTGGATAAATGTGGTAAAACGGTTCTTTTTTGCATATTCTTCCAAATAAATTGCCGCACCGACTCCTAAAATCATCGTGACCGGTACCACAACCACCATCAGCCAAATGGTTCCATTTAGTGCCGTATAAATTCCGGCCTCTTCCGGTTTTCTGGATGGTAAACTGTTCATGAATTGCCAATCTAAGTACGGCAAACCTTGTATAAAAATTCGACCAAATAAAACCGCTAAAACAATGAGACATAATCCAGTTGCTAAAAGAAATAAATATTTAAAAAATGTATTACGAAATAATCTTGGTTTCATGCGACGAATGACTTGCTCCTGGTCAATCAGTTTCATTGGTGTATACCTCCTTGGCAAAGCTGCAGAAATTACGGCAAATGATTAGCAAATTAATAATCCTCCTTAACCCGGTTTGAAATCCACTGGGCAAGCAGATTCATGACTAATGTAAAAATAAAGAGTGCAAAACCGACCGCATATATACTGTAATAAATCGTAGTTCCGTAACCTGCATCACCTTGAGCAACTTGGACGATATAGGCAGTCATCGTTTGAACGGAACCGGTTATATCTAGACCAAGATTTGGTGTCGAACCCCCGGCAATAGAGACAATCATCGTCTCACCGATGGCACGGGAAATCCCAAGAACAATCGAAGCAACAATCCCGGATACGGCTGCAGGAAGAACAACTTTCAACGTCACCTCTAGCTTGGTTGCGCCTAAAGCGAGGCCCCCTTCTCGAATCGCTATTGGAACAGAACCTAATGCATCTTCGGAAAGGGAGGCAATTGTCGGGATAATCATAATCCCAATCACTATCCCCGGACTTAATGCATTAAAAATTTCCAATGAAGGAATTATTTTTTGTAAAATTGGTGTGACAAATGTTAACGCAAAAAATCCATATACAATCGTTGGAATTCCGGCCAGCACTTCCAAAACCGGTTTAATAACTCTTCTCACTTTGTCCGATGCAAATTCACTTAAATAAATGGCCGCGGCAAGACCGATTGGAACTGCTACGAGGATGGCAATACCGGTAATCCTGAGTGTTCCGGATATTAACGGCATAATTCCATATTGACCAGGTTCAGAAAAAGGATACCAGGTGTTACCGGTAATAAACTCTTTTAATGAAACATCTTTAAAGAAGGCAAAAGTTTCAACAAGTAGTGTAAAAAGGATACCAAGTGTGGTTAATACAGAAATAATCGCTGTCAACTGTAAGATCACCGGCATGATCTTTTCGCTCCAATTTTTTCTTTGTCGTTTCTTTTTTGCGATCATTTCTTGAACCGATAATGTTGCAGCATATTTTTGCGAGGACATGTTGAAAACCCCTTTCATCCATAACAAGTTGGGACAATCCTCCCAAATCGAAAAGCTCTAAACATGTTATCCTTTTTGCTTTATATCTCCGGGATTGTCCCACTTTGTTTATTTTCTTTATTTTAAATCTTCAAGCGTTGATAAAGCTTTATCATATTTTTCTTTCGGCAAGCTGACATAGCCAACTTCTTCAGATAGGGGTCCTGCGTTTTCAAGAGCAAATTTTACAAAATCATAAACTTCAGGTTTTGACAAGGATTCATTTTTTACATAAATGAAAAGCGGACGGGAGAGTGGAGTGTATTTGCCGCTTTCAACCGTTTCATTTGTCGGTTCAACTGCTCCATTCCCGTTATCAATCGGGACTACTTTTAATTGATCTTTGTTTTCAGCATAGTAAGCATAACCGAAATAGCCAATGGCGTTTTTATCTCCGGTTACACCGGTAACAAGTGTGTTATCATCTTCTGACAAAGTGGCTTTTTCAACAATTGGTTGTCCGTCCAAAACAACTTCATCGAAATAATCAAATGTACCGGAGTCAGTACCCGGTGAATAAAATTTGATTTCTTCTTCCGGCCAGCCATCACGAATATCGGACCATTTTTTTACTGTTCCATCTTCAATCCACATTTTTTTCAATTCATCAACGGTTAAATAGTCAACCCAGTCATTATCTTTATTCACAACGACTGATAAGCCGTCATAGGCAATTTCAAATTCCGTATATTCAATTCCTGCTTTTTCTAATGCCGCTTTTTCTTCGTCTTTTATCGGACGGGAGGCATTAGAAATATCGGTTTCTCCGGCAGCAAAAGCTTCAAATCCGCCGCCAGTACCGGACATACCGACAGAAACTTTTACATTCGGTTGATTCATATTGTATTCTTCAACGACCGCTTCCATAATCGGAAAAACAGTAGAAGATCCGTCCACTGCAACGGTTCCTTTCAGTTGTTGATCGGATTGTTCTGAAGCTTTATTTCCATTTGATCCTGATTCGTTTTCACTCGTTCCTTCTTGAGGTCCGCATGCAGTTAGTAGTACCGCTCCCGAAATAAGTGCAGATAATGCCAGTTTCTTATAATTTTTCATTTTCGTTTCCCCCTAAGAAATTTGCTTGTTTATCTTACATAACTAACAATAAAGGGGAAAAATTAACTTGGTATAAATGGTTTGTTAAGGTTTGTTAAGGTTTTGTAAATTTGTCGTTTTGGATGATTAATAAAAAAACATCGTGGAAATAGTAAATTTTTTGAAACCAACATGGACTTACAATCGTAAATGTTTAAATAGGATTTATTTTGGGAAGGGAGGATAAATATTGAAGAGGATTTTAAAACATTTGTTAGGCTCACACTCCAGTAGCAGAAGAAGATCCCATCATTATCATAAAAGCAGCCGAAGAAGACATCATGCCCATTTTGGCAGCAGCAGTCGACACCGCCACGGCCATTCATTTTTTTTCGGTAGCAGCAGCAAACGTCGTTATAGTCACAACCCGTATAAGGGAAGCGACTATTTTAAAAGGAAAAAGTATCGCAGCAGTTCATAACTTTTCTATAGCGATATCGATATCCTCCAAAATTTCATTAATCGATGAATAAGGTACATCAATTCCGAGCAGCCGTTTTAGCAGATTGGTCGTTGAACGATGGAGTTGAAGCTCTTCTGTCCAGGGGAGGGCTTTTTTATGTTTCTTTTCAAAAGTTGTATATAGAAGGAATAATAATAGGTCGCCTAAATCATGATAATCATCTTGTTTCCTGTCTTCCTGAGTCTTTTTTGATTTTAAAATGGATGAGAGATTTCGTGCCACAAAATCTTCTTTTTCCCCGTAAGCCAGACCGAGATCAATTATAACCGGTTTTTCTTCTCTTAGCATAATGTTTGGAATTCTTAAATCACCGTGGTATATTTCGTGGCGATGGAGATACCCCACCGCTTCCGTCAACGCACGAATAAATTCCAATGCCGCTTTTTCATCGTATACACGTTTTTCTTCAAAAATTACTTCTTCCATATTTTTCCCGTCAATATATTCCATGACATAAAAATGTCCGAGATTACCTGAAAAAGAATGCAACAATTTTGGCAGTACCTTATGGTTTAATTGTTCAAGCATGCAAATTTCCCGATTGAAAAGGGCAACTTCCTTTTTGAACTTTTGCTTAGTGGGACGCAGTTGTTTGACAGCAACCATTTGATTTTTTTGTATATCTTTACACTTGTACACTAGACCAAAACTACCTGAACCAAGTAATTTGATAATTTGATAGCGGTTATGGATATGAACACCCGGTGCCAACGGTTTATCAACAAAAAATTGAATAACTTTACGAATCGGACGGAACAAACTCAAGCCGGGGTCCCTCCTTTCCTATTCTGTGAAAAATGGTATGTATTTAAAACTTATCAATTTGTTCAAGGATACACAAGAATTATTGTTTTTTAAAATACATTTTTTAAGTTGGTGGACAACTTTTGCTACCAGAATACAGCAAACATTTTTGAAATGATTAGAAAAGAAACATTTATCCGGCAGTGGAAAAAACGTATAATGATATAAGCATGAATAAATCCGTTTATATAGTAATAGCATTTTGTGAGGAAAACGGTGTAAACTATGGCAAGTGATTGTTATGTAAAAGGTAAGCGTTTATAAGTATCGCTACTAACCTAATTATTGATCATTCGTTTTTCAAATTGTTTATAATGAGTGGAATGTTGGTGAAATGAAAAACGAAAAGGGATGTGGATAGATGGCTGCAAAAAGAATTGTGATTGCTGGGACTGGAAGCGGTGTCGGCAAAACAACGATAACGATTGGACTTATGGCGGCACTGCGAAAAAGAAATTGGCAAGTTCAAGGTTTTAAATGCGGGCCGGATTACATTGATCCGACTTACCATACCGCCGTAACAGGCCGGCCTTCAAGAAATTTGGATAGTTGGATGTTCGGAAAAGATTTGTTAAAGGAAATTTATTTACGGGCAAGTGAAGACGCAGATATTTCCGTTATCGAAGGAGTAATGGGATTTTTTGATGGACATTCGCCGGAATCGGATGTAGGAAGTACAGCAGAAATTAGTACCCTTTTGAATTGCCCGGTAATTCTTGTTGTCGATTGTGGGAGTATGGCGAGGAGTGCAGCGGCTGTTGTGAAAGGGTTTCAAGCTTTTACAGAGAAGGCAAACATTGTTGGTGTTATCGCAAATCGTGTCGGTGGAGAGGGGCATTTTCACCTTGTCAAAACAGCCATTGAAAAAGAATGCCAAATTCCTGTCATTGGTTATGTAAATAGTGAGATTGATATATCTCTTCCGGAACGGCATTTAGGTCTAATTCCCTCCATTGAAAGAGGCGATTTAAACAGCTTTTTTGAAAAACTTGGTGAAATTGTTGCGAAAACGATTGATTTGAATTTACTGACTCAACTAGCAGAAGTACCGGCAATCACGAAGACCGATTCTTCAATTTTTGATATAAAGCGTGAAAAAAAGGTGAAAATCGCCGTTGCAAAAGATGCGGCCTTCCATTTCTATTATCAAGAAAATTTGGATCTACTGGAAGCATTCGGGGCAAAGCTTTCTTTTTTCTCACCGTTAAATGGAGAAACAGTTCCCGATAATGTGAACGGTCTTTATATTGGAGGAGGTTTTCCGGAACAATTTGCAAAAAATTTATCAGAACAAACAGCAGTTAAACAATCAGTAAAAATGGCGATAGCTGACGGAATACCAACCCTTGCAGAATGTGGTGGTTTTATGTTTTTAACAGAAGCAATTGAAACACATGATGGGAACCGATTTGAAATGGTTGGGGCGATTCCGGGAAAAACCGTTATGCAAAACCGATTAGCGGCAATTGGATATCGAGAAATAAAGGGGATGAACGGGAATCCTATTTTAACAGACGGATTAACAGCAAGAGGACATGAATTTCATTACGCTGTTTACATTCCAAGCAGGGATGTCCCTTATGCATATGAAACAGAAAGTACATATGGCAAAAAACACGAGGGCTACCAATCTAGAAATCTGGTTGCGGGATTTACCCATATCCATTTCGCCACCTGTCCGGAAATAGTTGAAAATTTTATAGCATTGTGCCGGACATGAAATAGAAATTTATCTCACGCTTAATGTTTGTGCTTAGCAGTGTACAAAATACTTTTCTGTGATTATTTTTCAATGAAGGTATTGAGCGCATAATAAACAAACTACCTCCCTGTGACGTATTTATCAATGAAGGTGTTGAAATCGTTTAGCGCATAATGAAAAAAATACTCTCTGTGACAATATTAAAATTCTCAACTTTCGCAGACTGAAATTGGCAAATAAGCCTTGATATAGCTAGGAAGGT
>NZ_JAJCHL010000034.1:0-32547 GCF_020554505.1 Caldibacillus sp. 210928-DFI.2.18 | reverse complement strand
TTTTCCGGCTCAAAATGACGACGAGAAAGAGTCTCGTCGCCAAAAAATGGAGTTTCTCGCCCAAAAGTGACGACGAGAAAGAGTCTCGTCGCCAAAAAAACCAGATTTTCGCCCAAAAAAGGTGACGAGAAAGAGTCTCGTCGCCAAAAAATGGAGTTTTCCACCCCAAAACGGCGACGAGAACAGGTCTCGTCGCCAAAAATGAGCATTTTCCGGCTCAAAAAGGTGACGAGAAAGAGTCCCGTCGTCAAAAAAAGCAGATTTTCGCCCAAATATGGTGACGAGAGTGGTTCTTTCAAGATAAATTATTCAATAGGACACTTTTCAAGAAATCTTTAAAGCGAAAAACAATTTGAATAAGTTTGCTCACACAATATACAGTAGGGTAGACCACGTGGATATAAATAGATATGGTGTTTGACGGTCAATCTTATGGATATATTTGCACTTTTTCATTGGTCTCGGAATCTTTAATCAAATATCCCATAACCGGGGTATTGCCCTTATCAATGAGCCAATTCCTCTTGTATATTAACATGAAATGTCCCATAGCACCAAACTATGGGACATTTTCCTGTAACCCCTTGAGGCTACTGAAAAAATTCGAATAAGTTCACTTACTTATAGTAGGTCAGACCACAAAAGCAAGTAATCTTATAATTAGTCAGTTGCCTCTAACCTCTTTTTAAAAATTTCTCAAATCTTACAAATTAGTTATCTATTTTTCATTCGATAATTTCAAAACATCAAGGAGTTTGAAGAATAAGCTCAGAATAATGGCAACAATGGTGGCTAAGCCCATACCTTTTAGCGGTACCGAGCCGAGTTGAATTGTAGCGCCGCTTAGGCCGACAACTAAAACAACACAAGTTAAGATTAAGTTTCGTGATTTATCATAGTCAACTTTTGCTTCCACAAGTGTACGGAGACCGCTCACAGCAATCATTCCGAACAGCAACAAGGAAATTCCGCCCATGACGGCCGTTGGAATAGAAGAAATTAATGCTGCAAATTTACCAAAGAAGGAAAGGAAAATGGCAATGACTGCTGCTCCGCCAATGATCCATGTTGAATACACTTTTGTTATGGCCAAGACACCAATGTTTTCCCCATAAGTTGTATTAGGTGTTGAGCCAACCAAACTGGACAGAATTGTTGAAATCCCGTTCCCTAAAAATGAGCGGTCCAACCCGGGGTCCTTTGTTAAATCTTTTCCGACAATGTTTCCGGTAACCATTGTATGCCCGATATGCTCCGGAACTAGGACAAGAGCGGCCGGAATAATTGCCAAAATATCAGACCAGTTAAATTTAATAGAGTAGAAGGTTGGTAAGGCAATGAATGATGCTTCTTTTACCGTTGTAAAGTCAACAAGGCCGGCAAAGAAAGCGATGATATACCCACTGACAATCCCAATTAATATCGGGATAATTTTCAAAAAGCCGCGTAATGTTACCCAGCAAACGATAGTAATGGCCAAAGTCAAAAGTGATACAGTCACGGTCTTTGGATCCATGGCCCAGTCTGTAGTTGCATCTGCCGGCGCAATAAATCCGGCCATTTGGGCAGCAGTTGGTATTAATTCAAGCCCGATAACGGCAACAATAGCGCCCATTGCAGCCGGGGGAAAAATGAGATCCAGCCATCCGGTACCGACAGCCTTAATGATTAAACCAATGATGACCAGAATGACCCCAACAGCAAAAAATCCACCAAGAGCATAACTATACCCTTCCAAACCGGAATAGCGGCCCAACACAACGAAAACCGGTGAAATAAAGGCAAAACTTGATCCAAGGTATGCGGGAATTTTTCCTTTTGTAATAAAGATGTAAATGAGTGTACCAATTCCGTTCATTAATAAAATTGTCCCGGGATCGACGCCGAATAACACAGGGACTAAAACAGTTGACCCAAACATTGCAAATAAATGTTGCAAACTTAGTGGGAGACTTTCCCAAAAGGGTAATTTTTCATGAACTTGGATGACATTTTTTTCCATCATCATTCTCTCCTTCTTAAATACGATTCGAAAAAATTTTTATATATAAAAAAGCACCTTGCCTGTACAAGGGCAAGGTGCTATATCCGTCCATCCAACACAAAAGGATACAGAAACAGTATAACGTTGTATTCCGCCAACCTTGCCAGCCTCACAGGACTGAATTTAAAGGTACTCATTTACTTGTCAAAAATATTATGGCAGGAAAAGAAAAGAAAGTCAATAAAAGATTTTCTCACATGACTTTATCCATAAGAAGTACTTTCTCAATGTTTGCTGTACTGACTGGACCTTATATAATAGAGGTTCCTTATTTTTTATAATAAATCTCCCTATTATTTACGAAAAAAACCGCCTTCAATTCAATTTAGCAAATCATTATCGTTTACAGGAGCTGTATTGTCGTAAAGCGTAATCAGCTGAAAAGACAGTCCGGACATAACAAATAGGATATTATTATTTTAGAAAAATTTTAAAAAGATAAAAAATATGTTGCCCATTTTAATTAAAAAATGTATATTTTAAAATATAAGAATTTTAGTTAGAAATGGTGGTGTAATAAACCTTAGGAAACAGGAAGAATTATTTCTTAAAGTATCTTAATTTTCAAAATGTAAACGCTTAAAAATGTACTGAGGAGGAATCATTTATGAATCATGCCGAGCAAAAAGTGGAAGTAGAAAAAACAAAGTTTGAAAGAATCATTGAGACGGGAAAATTTAAGGAATTAATGGATCAAAAGAAAAAATTTCTTGTCCCGTGTACTGTGTTTTTCCTGTTATTTTACTTTGCCTTACCGATTATGACTTCTTATACAAAATTGCTACATCAACCGGCATTTGGCGACATCAATTGGGCGTGGATCTTTGCGTTTGCTCAGTTCATAATGACTTGGACATTAGTTACTATATATATGAAAAAATCATCAAAGTTTGACAAATTAGCAGCCGATGTTACAGAAGAATTCGTTAAGAAGGGGGGAGAGTAAATGAATACGACAGTTGTTATATTATTTTTACTGATCGTCGCTAGTACGCTAATCATAACGTATTTTGCTGCTAAACGCACAAGAACGGCCAATGAATTTTATACGGCAGGCGGAGGTCTAACGGGATGGCAAAATGGTTTGGCTATAGCCGGTGACTATTTATCGGCAGCATCCTTTCTTGGGATTGCCGGATCCATTGCTTTAACAGGGTTTGATGGTTTCTTCTTCAGTATCGGTTATCTCGTTGCATATCTCGTTGTTTTATTTATTGTTGCTGAACCGCTTCGGAATTTAGGAAAATATACGTTAGCGGATATGATTAATGCACGATTCGACGCGAAAAAAGTTCGCGGGGTTGCTGCATTAAGTACGATTACCATTGTCATATTTTATATGATTGCTCAGTTGGTCGGTGCAGGCGCACTTATTCAATTATTATTCAATATTGATTACTGGTTGGCTGTATTAATCGTTGGTGTTATGATGACCATTTATGTATTATTTGGCGGAATGACAGCAACCAGTTGGGTACAAATTATTAAGGCTGTTCTGTTGATGGCAGCTACCATCGTTATTTCATTTATTGTCTTGTCTAAATTTAATTTTAATATAGCCACGATGTTTACCGATATGAAAACTGCAACACCGCTTGGAGAGGACTTTTTAAACCCGGGTGTAAAATATAAAAATCCGCTCGATACAATTTCATTAATGACGGCGCTCGTATTAGGCACGGCAGGACTTCCGCATATATTAATGCGTTTCTTTACTGTTAAAGATGCGCAAACGGCACGCAGTTCAGTGATGTGGGCAACATGGATTGTCGGAATCTTCTATATTTTAACGGTTTTCTTGGGATTTGGAGCAGCGGCTTTTGTTGGTTCAGAAAAAATCGTTGAAGCAAACGCAGCGGGGAATATGGCAGCTCCATTACTTGCTCAAGTATTAGGCGGAGACTTTTTAATGTCCTTTGTATCAGCAGTTGCCTTTGCAACTATTTTAGCCGTTGTAGCCGGTCTTGTATTAAGTGGTGCATCGGCATTTGCTCATGATATTTATGGACAAATTATTAAAAAGGGTAAGATAACGGAAAGACAACAAGTTCTCGCAGCAAAATATGCTTCATTAGGTGTAGCAGTGCTCTCCATTTTATTGGCATTATTTGCACAAAATATGAATGTTGCTTTCCTTGTATCACTTGCTTTTTGTATTGCGGGAAGTGCCAATTTGCCGGTTATCGTTTATACCATTTTTTGGAAGCGATTTAATACAGCCGGAGCGATTTTTGCTATGTTATCGGGTCTCATTTCGGCATTAGTATTAGTAAGTATCAGTCCAAGTGTATTTTCACCGACTGAAGGAGCAGCTATTTTTGTTGGCAACCCAATCTTCCCGCTAACCAATCCGGCCATTATTTCTGTTCCGCTTGGATTTTTGGGCGGATATTTGGGGACGGTGTTATCAGGAAAAACAGATTTTGTTCGTTTTGCAGAAGTGAAGTTCCGGGCTAATACCGGTTATCGCGATAAATAAACGAATAAAATCTATTCAGGTTCTATCGATCTAGATGAAGCATTCGCATAATCGCAAAAAATAAACGAATAAAATCAAGCTTTAAACATTGTTAAAAAGAGAAAACTCGGCAATTACCGAGTTTTCTCCACTATTGTTTCAATACGAGCAGATGAAGATGTTTTTTTCCTCACCGTTTTATACAAGCAAGTTATTTTGCCTTTTCTTCAAAAATTTTCGCAATTTCAACAATCACTTCAGTTGCTTTCATCATTGTTTCTACTGAGACAAATTCATATTTCCCGTGCATATTTTCTCCACCGGCAAAAATATTCGGTGTCGGCAAACCCATATAAGATAATTGGGAGCCATCCGTACCGCCACGGATCGGTTCAATGACAGGGGTAATATCCAATCTCTTCATCGCTTCTTTAGCGTTCTCAAAAACTTCTTTAACCGGCTCAATTTTTTCCCGCATATTGTAGTATTGATCTTCTAACATTAAACCAATTGTGTCTTCTCCGTATTTTTGGCGCAATTGGTCAACGATTTTAACTAAATTTTCTTTTTTTGCCTCAAACTTTTGCCGATCATGATCACGTATGATATAGTAAAGTTCGGTTTTTTCGACATCGCCATGGAAAGAAAGCAGATGGTAAAATCCTTCATATCCTTCTGTATACTCAGGTGCCTCTCTAACCGGTAATTGTTGATTTAGCTCCATACCGATCTTTATAGAGTTCACCATTTTCCCTTTGGCAGAACCCGGATGAATGTTGTTTCCGTTAATCGTAATTTTAGCTGCTGCTGCATTGAAACTTTCATATTGTAATTCCCCAAGTGGACCGCCGTCCATTGTATAAGCATACTTTGCACCAAAACGGTCAACATTAAATTTATGCGGACCGCGCCCAATCTCCTCATCAGGTGTAAAGGCAACCCGAACTTTCCCGTGTTTAATTTCTGGATGTTGAATGAGGTAATTCATGGCCGTCATAATTTCAGCGACGCCTGCCTTATCATCCGCTCCAAGTAAGGTCGTTCCATCGGTTGTGATTAATGTTTGCCCTTTGTAATTTTTTAAAGAAGGGAAGGCTTCCGGTGATAAAACAATTCCTAGCTCTTTGTTTAAAATCACATCTCCACCGTCATAATTTTCGACAATTTGCGGTTTGACGTTTTTTCCGGTAAAATCTGTCGCCGTATCGACATGTGCTAAGAAACCGATTGTCGGAACCTGCTTATTCGTATTGGCTGGAAGAGTTGCAAACACATAACCATTTTCATCGATGGTTACTTCTTCCATGCCAATTTCCTTTAATTCATCTACCAAAAGGTTCAACAAATCCCATTGTCCCGGTGTGGATGGACAAGTTTGGCTATCTTCATTTGATTGTGTGTCAATCTTGACATAAGTGGTAAAGCGTTTAATCAATTCATCTTTCAATTTTTTTCATCTCCTAAACAGGTAATATAAGTCATATTATGTACAATTAATTGCCCCGCACAAACGGTCATGTCGTCTAAGGGAAAACAAAAATATAAAGGAGGAAGATAAGTTCCCCTGATGGAAGTTCCATCTTATTGTAATCCTTATTATATCATTTGTTCAAATTTTTGATAAAATACGCCCAATTTTCCCTTATAATCATCATGCCAAGGTTTATCCTTGCCGCAGTAATGGATAAATAATGTATGTTTTTTAATCCATTCAAGATTATTTTTATCGGATTGGTAAAACTTTGCAAACTCAAAGTAGCGAGCATCATAATTATATCGATAACTGTCAACGGGCTTAATTTTATCCCAATAGAGAGCATTTAAAACATCTTGATCCGGTAAAACCAATTTAAATTTGTTCTTTTCAATATACTGATATATTTCATCCAAGTGAACAAGATCGCGCATTAAGGCGACATTCATTAATAGTACCCCGGTATTGAAGTATCCTTTTGTTAAAGGCGTTTTTAAACGAATTTTATTGATTGGTTGAACTATTTTTGTCGGAAACTCATGCTCGGACGCAATAAAAAGATTGTTTTCAAAATTTGTCCGATAAAAAGAACCAATTGGATTAATGTTGACAATATCAGGGTCTAAGTATAGAACCCGGTCAATAGTTTTAGGAAGAAATTCATGGGCTGCTAATCGATAGTACATTTCTGTTGAGTAATGGCGGAACACGGGTGCCTCTTTAAAATAATCCCGATCAATAAAAATTGGATAGAACTGGTGTTGGTGTTCGGTAATAAACTGATGTAATCCATCCAGATCATATTGGTTGAGATTAGAATGCATCAAATAGATAGAGAACTTTTCTTTGGGGTTATGATGAAATAATGACTTCAGTAAAACTTTCAAAGGGTGAAGATAATTTGCGTTTAATGTAACGAGAATATTAATCATTGGAGTAAAACCTCACTTCATCCAACATTTTCCTTATTTACGCTTACTCATTCATTCTAACATATAGAAGGAGAGTACAGGAATAGTCAATGATCGTATTATACGATAAAATAAGAATAAAAACGTAAGCATAAAAAAAGGAGAAAAACATGATTCGTCGTTTTCTATCATATTATAAACCCCATAAAAAATTATTTTTGATTGATTTCAGCAGTGCGGTTGTTGTTGCCATTCTCGAACTTGCCTTCCCTTTAGCTGTTCAATGGTTCATTGATTCGCTGTTGCCAAAGGGGAATTGGTCCACTATTCTTTCGGTTAGCATTGCTTTATTCGTTTTATTTGTAATTAACACTAAAATGAAAGCTTTATGGATTGTCGGTTGATGGGGGCGTTTGTGGGAATTCTTGCCTTGTGTATGAATCACCGGTTGATGGACATTTACCAGTCGAGCGCCGGCCGGGCAATCGCCATGGGGTGACATGCGTTGTTTATGAATCAAAGGGGTCGGCCGGGAAAAAGGCACGTCTCACAAGTTGAAAGGACATCTTCCTGCCAATTATAAAACTTGTTCGCTTACTTGTATGAGGGGGTAACGGAATGGAACTTAGGGATTTACAGGCATTCGTTGCGGTTGTTCAATATGGGAATTTTACGAGAGCTGCAGAGGCCCTTTACATTTCCCAGCCAACATTAAGTAAAAGTATTCAAAACTGGAGGCATCCTTGAAAGCTGATCTTCTTTGTCGAACAACGAGACAACTCCAACTTACTGATATCGGGGGAGTCGTATACGAACATGCCCAAAAAATTTTACATTCTGTGTTAGAATTGGAACGCTCCATTCAAGATGTAAGAAACGTAAAGTCTGGGAAGATCAAATTTGGCATCCCGCCTTTAATAGGCACATTATTTTCCCCTGAAATTGCCCGTAAATTCCATGAAAAATATCCTAACATCACGCTGGAACTGGTTGAGAAAGGGGCAAAGTTAATCGGAGAACTTGTACTATCCGGGGAAGTTGATTTAGCAATTGTTGTATTACCGGTTGAAAACGAACAATTTACCATTTTGCCTTTTTTTGAAAATGAATTTGTAGTCTATGTAAATGCAGAACACCCATTAGCGAGCCGTTCAGCTGTGACTCTTCCGGAATTAAAAAATGAGCAGTTTATTACATTTACAGCCGAGTTTGCCCTGCATGATTTTGTCATTCGTGCATGTCAAAGCGAAGGATTCCAACCACAAATCGCTTATAAAAGTTCACAGTGGGATTTAATTTTTGAATTAATAGCATTAAACTTAGGAATAACGATTTTACCAAAAGCAATCTATGCAAAACAAACAAATAAAAACGTAAAAATTATCCCGTTTGAAACAAATCAATTAATGTGGCAATTAGGAATTGTCACCCTCAAAGACAGTTATCAATCTTATGCATTAAAAGAATTATTAACCGTCATTCAAACAGAAATTTGGTCTTGGCAAAAAATATTTTAAATAATAAATACGGATTTATTCGAAAATTTAATGAATAATATTCAAAATAGATATTTCACTAATAAAAAAATTTTCGGTAAGATTGCCTTAAGTATAGGAAAAAGGGGCTGATTAAAAAGCAAAGTACAGAGTGAATATGCATTAATTTTAATCCAATAATGCAATGCCGGGAAAATAAACATGGTCAAAGTAGAAGTTTCATACATCATGTGTAAAAAGGTTTACCGGTAAATCTGTGAAAAATGTCAGTATAACTTATTTGTTTTTAAAAGAAAGGTAAACAAACTATGGAAAAAAAGGCTTTGAAGCAGCGCATACTGGAAAGCTCACTAGAACTGTTTCAAAAAAATGGATATCATGGTGTAACAGTTGAACAAATAGTGGAAAAGGCCAATACTTCAAAAGGGGGATTTTATCATTACTTTAAATCAAAGGATGAACTGTTATATGAAATTCATGATGTATTTATTTCGTACGTCATAAAAAATGCACAGGAAACATACGATGAATATGAAACACCTATTTTAAGATTATGCGGCATGTTACATTCCTTTATTAAAGTATTTGATGTGTATAATCCTTATATCACGGTTTTCTATCAAGAAAGTGCCTATTTACAAGCTGCGTATAAAGAAGTGATAAACGAAAAACGTGATCAATACCGGAAACTCATCGAAAGGGTGATAAAAGAAGGGCAAGAAAGAGGAGACTTTCGAAAAGAAGTGCCTGCCAGTATTGCAACGATGTCCATTATCGGGATGATAAACTGGTCGTATAAATGGTACAAACGTGATGGTCCGTTATCAATAGAGGAAATTGGCGATGTTTTCAGGGATCTCATCTTACATTCTTTAGCCACAGAAAAAGGTCTTACAGAAGCAAATGAGCAAAACCAATTATTAGGAAAGAAGGAAATTGTGAGCGAAAAATAAATATTTTTTTGTTTATAATTGTTGAACAAACCGACTAGTCGGTCTATACAATTGCTTTTCTTTAAGAATACCGCCTGGTCGATCACTGAAAAAGGGGTTGGGAGAGAATGAATTTTGAATTAACGAAAGAACAGCTAATGATTCGAGATATGGTAAGAGACTTCGCGGAAAAGGAAGTAAAACCATATGCGAGAGAACTGGATGAAACACATTCCTTCAGACTCGACACGTTTCAGAAAATGGGTAAATTGGGTTTAATGGGGATTCCTTTTCCGGAAAAATATGGGGGTTCCGGTGGGGATACCACTTCATATGTAATTGCCGTTGAAGAGATCGGTAAAGCTTGCGGAGGTACAGGATTAAGTTATGCGGCGGCCGTTAGCTTAGGTGCATCCCCCATTTATAACTTTGGGACAGAGGAGCAAAAACAAGAATGGCTGGTACCTATGGCGCAAGGAAAAGCATTAGGATCATTCGGGTTAACGGAACCTAATGCCGGTTCTGATGCCGGCGGGACGAGAACAAAAGCCGTTCTTGATGGGGATGAATATGTGATTAACGGAGAAAAATGTTGGATTACCAATGCAAGTTATGCTCGGCAAGTAATTATTACTGCGGTAACCGGTGAAAGGGAAGATGGGAAGAAGATTATAACTGCACTTATTGTACCGACAGATGCTCCCGGTATGGCGATTACATCTGATTATCAAAAAATGGGTGTTCGGGCATCAAACACCTCTCAAATCGTGTTAGAAAATGTTCGTGTACCGAAAGAAAATGTACTTGGAGACCCGCAAAGAGGATTTAGTCAATTTTTAAATACATTGGATGGCGGACGAATTTCAATAGCTGCCTTATCAGTCGGTATTGCTCAAGCAGCCTTTGAGAAAGCGTTTGCATATGCAAAGGAAAGAGTCCAATTTGGTCGTTCAATTTCAAAGTTCCAAGCCATTCAATTTAAACTTGCTGATATGGCTATGGAAATTGAATTAGCGAGAAACATGGTGTACAAAGCAGCGTGGCTCAAGGATAACAACAAACCATTTAGCAAAGAAGCGGCATATGCAAAATTATTTGCTTCCGAAATGGGTTTTAGAGTTTGTAACCAAGCGATTCAAATCCATGGCGGTTACGGGTACATGGCTGAATACGATGTGGAAAGACATTTACGTGACATTAAGTTAATGGAAATTGGAGAAGGCACATCAGAGATTCAAAGAGTGGTTATTTCCAGATTAATTGGATGTTAGTAGAAAAACGAACAAGATAATGGTGGCCCGAAAAGAAGAAGTTACCGGCAACCTTTAGCATGTTAGAAAAAAAACAGTATACTAGTAGCTCAAGTAGAGGAAGATACCGACAAAACCTTTAGCATGTAGTAGACAAATGAAACAATATTTTAGGGGGGATACAATGGCAGATCTGATTTTTTCAACAATCGGTCAATTGATTGAGGAAAAAGCGAATCAACATCCAAACCAAGAAGCGCTTGTTTATACTGATCGTGATTTGCGCTTAACTTATCAGCAACTTGATAATCTCTCAGACAAAGTGGCAAAAGGCTTGATGGCCCTCGGTATTGAAAAAGGCGACCATCTGGCTGTATGGACAACAAACGTTCCCGAGTGGGTAAGTCTCCAATTTGCAACAGGGAAAATGGGTGCGCCTCTCGTAACAGTAAACACGAATTACAGAGCCCGTGAGCTGGAATATTTATTAAAACAATCGGATTCGACAACACTGATTCTCATTGAACAATATCGTGATCATCGCTTTATTGATACTGTTTATGAAATATGTCCCGAGTTAAAAACATCTGAACCTGGTCAACTGCAATCCAAACGGTTACCAAAGCTAAAAAATGTCATTGTTTTAGGGGAAAACCGTTATGATGGAACCTTTAACTGGTCCGACATCCTCAATGCTGCAGAACAGATTACGGACGAACAATTGGCGGAAAGAAAAGCAACATTACACTATGATGATGTCATTAATATTCAATATACATCAGGGACAACAGGCTTTCCAAAAGGAGTCATGTTAACCCACTATAACTTAATTAACAATGCAGTGAATATCGCCGAATGTATGAAATTAACAAAGGAGGACCGCTTATGCATTCCGGTACCTTTCTTCCATTGTTTCGGTTGTGTGATTGGTACACTGGCCATAACAACCTGTGGAGGGACGATGGTACCTGTACAAGAATTTAAACCTGAAGAAGTGTTAAGAACGGTAGAAAAAGAGAAATGTACAGCACTTCACGGTGTGCCAACAATGTTTATCAGTGAGTTAAATTTACCTAATTTTGACAATTTTGATCTTTCATCGTTACGAACAGGGGTAATGGCCGGTTCCAACTGTCCGGTTGAAGTGATGAAAGCCGTTATTCAGAAAATGGGAATGACCGACATTACCATTTGTTACGGCCAAACGGAATCTTCACCGGTGATCACGCAAACGCGTACGGATGACCCTTTGGAATTACGGGTTGAAACAGTCGGCCGCGCATTACCAAATGTTGAAGTAAAAATTGTTGAACCGGGAACAGATACCGAAGTTCCACCTGGTGCCCAAGGGGAACTTTGCACACGCGGTTATCACGTAATGAAAGGATATTATAACAATCCCGAAGCAACCAAGGAAGTTATTGATGCAGAGCATTGGTTACATACGGGTGATTTAGCAACGATGGATGAAAACGGTTACGTCCGTATTACCGGTCGCTTGAAAGATATGATTATTCGCGGTGGTGAGAACATATACCCGCGTGAAATTGAAGAATTTTTATATACACATCCGAAAATTCTCGATGTGCAAGTCGTTGGTGTGCCTGATGATAAGTATGGTGAAGAGGTAGCCGCCTTTATTATTTTACGTGAAGGAGAATCAGCATCAGAGGAAGAAATAAAAAATTACTGTAGAAATAAAATAGCCCGCAATAAAATTCCAAAATACATTATTTTTACAGACAGCTACCCAATGACAGCTTCCGGGAAAATTCAAAAGTTTAGATTGAGAGAACAAGTGAACCGTTTCATAAAATAAGTGATAAGGAGGGAGTCGTCATTGTTTAAAAAAATTTTAATAGCCAACCGTGGTGAAATAGCACGGCGAATTATTCGCACATGTCAAAAATTAAATATTCAAACCGTTGCCATCTATTCAGAGGCTGATGCTCAGTCGCTACATGTAAAGGAGGCAGATGAAGCATACTTAGTCGGAAAACCTCCAGTTGCCCAAAGCTATTTAAACATAGAAAAAATTATTGAAATTGCTAAGGAATCTCATGCAGAGGCGATT
Organism: Caldibacillus sp. 210928-DFI.2.18; assembly: GCF_020554505.1. Taxonomy (NCBI): domain Bacteria; kingdom Bacillati; phylum Bacillota; class Bacilli; order Caryophanales; family Bacillaceae; genus Caldibacillus; species Caldibacillus sp. 210928-DFI.2.18. The sequence continues at coordinate 19,908 of NZ_JAJCHL010000034.1, read as the reverse complement.
CATCCGGGTTACGGACTACTGTCAGAGAATCCAACGTTTGCCCAAAGTTGTTTAGATGCCGGACTCACCTTTATCGGACCTTCACCGGAAGTAATTGCTTCAATGGGGAGTAAATTAGAAGCTCGGAAAAAAATGAAAGAGGCAGGTATTCCCATTATTGAAGGGATGGATATTGCCCTTGAAAATACGGAATCGGCATGTCAAGCTGCTGAAAAAATCGGTTATCCAATCATGTTAAAAGCATCTGCCGGGGGTGGCGGGATTGGTATGCAGCGGATCGATAATTCGGATCAACTTGTTAAGGCTTACGAGGGGAATAAGAAGCGGGCAGAATCATTTTTCGGCGACGGCATAATGTATATAGAAAAACTCATTGAAGATCCTCACCATGTGGAAATTCAAATAATTGCAGATTCCTATGGAAATGTTGTCTCACTATTTGAAAGGGAATGTTCAATTCAAAGGCGTAATCAAAAAGTAGTGGAAGAAGCACCATCACCATTTATCTCGGAAGCAACAAGGGCAAAAATGCAAGAAGCTGCCGTCCGTGCTGCAAAATATATTGGTTATACAAATGCCGGCACAATTGAATTTTTAGTTGATTCAAACCAAAACTTCTATTTTTTAGAGGTAAATACAAGATTGCAAGTTGAACATCCGGTAACCGAAGAAATTTTAGGATTAGATTTAGTTGCTGAGCAGATAAAAATCGCAGCAGGAGAGCCTCTTTCATTTCAACGAGAAGATATTGAGAGAAAAGGGCATGCCATTGAGGTAAGAATTTATGCAGAGGATCCAAAAACATTTTTCCCATCACCGGGTAAAATAACGGGTTTGCAATTACCACAAGGACCGGGTATCAGGCATGAATGCGCCATTGAAGCGGGAACTGTGGTTACACCATTCTATGATCCGATGATAGCAAAACTAATTGCTTGGGGTAAAGACCGAAACGAGGCTTGTAAGCGCTTGCTGGATGCTCTCCATCATTACAAAGTAGAAGGGATTAAAACAAATATACCCATGTTGATTGAAACAGTAAGCCATGAACAGTTTTTAAAAGGATATCCAACTACGAGTTTTGTAGAAAACTATTATTTGCCAAAAATTCAAGAAATCAAGAGTAAGTAAGAGAAGGATTCCATTATAAAAACATAAACGGGAGCCTTCTCCCTGTTTTCCTTTATACGCTAGATTCATGCAAAGATGCCGGCGGAGAACTATTCACGACACGCAAAAGCCAGGCAATCGCGTAATTCTTATTATTTGGAGGGGATAGTAATGACAATGATAAAGGCAAGTATGGCAGGAACCGTTTGGAAAATCGTCGTTTCAGAAGGGGAAGAGGTAAAAGCAGGCCAAGATGTGGTCATTTTAGAGTCAATGAAAATGGAGATCCCAATTTCAGCGGAAAGTGATGGAGTCGTGAAAAGAATTATTGTCCAAGAAGGCATGTTCGTCAATGAAGAAGATGACCTTTTAGAAATTGAGTAGGGGGGATGCGAATGAACCTTCCACGTCAAGTTGTCATGAAAGAAGTAGGACCGAGAGATGGACTTCAAAATGAAAAACAAAAAATTTTAACTGAAGATAAAATCTCATTCATTAATCAGTTAAGTGAATCGGGGCTAAAATATATCGAAGTGACATCCTTTGTTCACCCGGAATGGATTCCGCAACTTGCTGATGCAAAGGACGTTCTTCAATCGATTAAGCGTAATCAAACAATCACATATGCCGCGCTGGTCCCGAATATGCGAGGGCTTATTCGTGCTCTTGAAGTGGAAGTCGATGAGGTAAGTGTCTTTTTATCGGCTTCTGAAACTCATAATAAAAACAATATTAATAAAACGATAGATGAAACAATCCCTATTTTGAAAGAAGTTGTTCAAGAAGCGATAAAAGCCAACCGATCTGTCCGAGGATATGTTTCAACGGTAATCGGTTGCCCTTATGAAGGATACATTGAGCCTGAGCAAGTGTTAAAAGTTGTCGATGTCCTATTTAACATGGGTGTCACAGAAGTATCGCTCGGGGATACGATTGGTGTAGCTGTACCAACGCAGGTAGAGAAATTATTAGCGCGTTTATTCAACGAGTATCCACCGAATGTTTTTGCCATGCATTTTCATGATACAAGGGGTACGGCACTCGCCAATATCGTAAAATCACTTGAAATGGGGATAACAATTTTTGACAGTTCAGTTGGTGGTCTTGGCGGTTGTCCTTATGCAAAAGGAGCAACAGGAAATGTAGCGACAGAAGACTTGCTATATTTATTAACTGAAATGGGCATTGAAACAGGGGTGAACATGGAGGCGATCTTAGCAAGTGCATTTTTTATAGAAGAAAAAATTGGTCGAAAATTAGGATCAAAACAACTAGAAATTGCCAAGGGTGAAAGGGGGTTAGCCCACAGTGACAGTAAACATACGGTTTGACATTTATAAAAACCGGGTCGGTGTCATTACATTAACAAGACCCGAAGCTGCCAATGCAATGTCGATTCAGTTATTAACAGAATTGAGCAATACACTGAAAACACTTCATTATAATCGCGATATACGTGTCGTGCTGATTACCGGTGAAGGGGAAAAAGCATTTTGCGCAGGTGCTGATTTGAAAGAGCGGAAAGGGATGGATGAGCATCAAGTAAAGCAAACGGTCTCACTTATTGGCTCAACCATTCAACAAGTAGAAGATTTACCGCAGCCGGTTATTGCGGTTTTGAACGGGGTCGCATTTGGCGGCGGACTTGAGTTAGCACTTGCATGTGATCTTCGGATAGCCGGTAAAAATGCCAAAATCGGTTTAACAGAAACATCGCTGGGCATTATTCCCGGTGCGGGTGGAACACAAAGATTGCCGCGTTTAATCGGAATGGGTCGTGCGAAGGAATTGATTTATACGGCTAGAAGGATTTCAGCAGATGAGGCTTACCGGCTTGGCATTGTGGAGTATGTTTATGAACCTGAGCAATTAATGGAAAAAGCCCATGAACTGGCGCTCGAGATTGCCAAAAATGCTCCATTATCACTAATACAGGCAAAAACGGCCATTAATCATGGTATGGATGCCGACTTGAAAACGGGTTTAAAAATTGAGGCACTTGCTTATAACGAGCTTCTACGTACAGCGGACAGACTCGAAGGATTACAAGCATTTCAAGAAAAACGAAAGCCGCAATATATAGGTAAGTAGCTACTTCATATGACCGGAAATTAACGCTGTATTAAGTTTAATTTTGCAGGCAGTTGCAGACAAAGGGGGAAGCGAAATGAATGACGTTATCACAACAAAAAATTTAAAGGAGGAAATTTTAAAAGGCGGTCATCCAAAGTATCACGAAAAAAACAAAGAACAAGGAAAATTATTTGTCCGGGAACGACTAAGACTATTGTTCGATGATAATATCGAATTTGAAGACGGCTTATACGCAAATTGTTTGGCAGGTGACCTACCTGCAGATGGCGTGGTAACAGGAATTGGTAAAATCCACGGCCGCACGGTTTGTGTTATGGCTAATGACTCAACAGTAAAGGCAGGTTCCTGGGGGAAAAGAACAGTTGAAAAAATTATTCGTATTCAAGAAACAGCAGATAAACTAAATTGCCCGTTGTTTTATTTAGTTGATTCAGCAGGTGCCCGGATTACCGATCAAATAGAAATGTTTCCGGGCAGACGCGGGGCAGGGCGTATTTTTTATAATCAAGTTAAACTATCCGGAAAGATTCCGCAAATTTGTATTTTATTCGGCCCATCCGCGGCGGGCGGTGCCTACATCCCGGCATTCTGCGATATTGTGATTATGGTAGAGGGCAATGCCTCCATGTACTTAGGTTCCCCCCGTATGGCGGAAATGGTCATTGGAGAAAAAGTAGATTTAGAGACAATGGGCGGGGCAAAAATGCATTGTACGATATCCGGATGTGGAGACGTCTTAGCGAAAACCGAAGAAGAAGCCATTCGTTATGCTCGAAATTATATCCGTTACTTCCCAAACAACTATCGGGAAAAACCAAAAGCAGAAGCGCCAAAACCGCCGGCTAATTTTAAAAAAAGTATAGACGAACTGATTCCAAAAAATCAAAACACGCCATTTAATATGTACGATTTGATTGACTGTATGATTGATGAAGACTCTTTCTGTGAGATAAAGAAACTATTTGCACCTGAAATCATTACCGGTTTGGCACGTATGGACGGTCAGCCGGTTGGCATCATTGCGAACCAGCCGCGTGTAAAAGGCGGGGTTTTGTTCCACGATTCAGCAGATAAAGCGGCAAAATTCATTAGCCTATGCGATGCTTTCAATATTCCCTTGATTTTTTTGGCAGATGTACCGGGATTTATGATTGGCACACAAGTAGAAAAAGCAGGCATCATTCGCCATGGTGCGAAAATGATTTTTGCCATGAGTGAAGCAACCGTTCCAAAGATAACGGTTATTGTTAGAAAAGCATATGGTGCCGGGTTATATGCCATGGCAGGTCCCGCTTTTGAACCCGATTGCTGTATTGCCTTAACAACTGCGCAAATAGCGGTAATGGGTCCGGAAGCGGCGGTCAATGCGGTATATGCCAATAAAATCGCGCAACTTCCAAAAGTAGAACAAGCAGCATTTATTAACCAAAAACGGGAAGAATATCGTGAAGAAATTGATATTTATCGCCTTGCTTCCGAGTTAGTCGTTGATGATGTAATTGAACCAAATGAATTGCGATCCGCGTTAATATCACGATTACATGCTTATATGTCGAAGTATCAAGTATTTACGGAACGAAAACATGGAGTTAGTCCGGTTTAATAATAACATCCAAAAAGAACATGTTAACGAGCGCATACTTGTCCCGTACAAAATATGGTTATCGGGTAAATTTTTCGTAAAAAGAAAAAACCAGATCCCTATTTTAGCGGATCTGGTCTTTCTATATTAAGCTTCTACAAAATCATTGCGGCTCTTATCATTGTAGATATCTTTATTTAATTCACCGGTTATTTTACTTGTCAAAATACCGGACGTCATACTGCCGCTTACGTTTAAAGCGGTACGCCCCATGTCAATCAGCGGTTCAACCGAGATCAATAAACCGACAATCGCAATAGGAAGATTCAATACAGATAAAACAATTAACGATGCAAATGTTGCCCCGCCACCGACACCGGCGACACCAAAAGAGCTAATGACAACAACGGCAATGACCGTTAAAATGAAAGCCGGATCAAACGGGTCGATTCCTGCAGTCGGTGCAACCATTATGGCAAGCATCGCCGGATAAATGCCAGCACACCCGTTTTGCCCGATTGATAAACTAAACGGTCCGACGAAATTGGCAATAGCTTCAGAAACACCGAAACTGTCTGTCTGTGTTTTTATGTTCAATGGCAAAGTCCCGGCACTGGAGCGGGATGTAAAGGCAAATGTCAAAGTCGGAAACGCCTTTTTCATATAGGTAACCGGACTTAATTTTACCAGACTAATCAATAATAAATGAACAAGGAACATGACAATAATGGCAACATAAGAAGCGATAACAAATTTACCGAGTTTTACGATTGCCCCATAGTCACTTGTGGCCGTCATCTTTGTCATTAAGGCCAAAACGCCATATGGTGTTAACCGTAAAATTAATGTGACAATCCGCATGGTAATGGCATATAAAGCCTCAACAATTTTTCTGAAAAGTTCAGCTGGCTCCGGTTGTTTTCTTCTTACACCTAAATAAGCAATTCCTACAAAGGATGCAAAAATAACGACAGCGATTGTTGATGTCGGTCGTGAACCAGTCAAATCATCAAAAGGATTTGCCGGAATAAATGAAAGAATTTGTTGTGGAATGGTCATATCTTGAACCATTTTTACATTTTCAGTCAAAGCTTCATTCCGTGCATTTTCAGCTTCTCCGGCAGTTAGTTCAGTCCCTTGTAAACCGAAACCGAGAGCTGAGGCAATCCCGATAGCTGCAGCAATCCCGGTTGTAAAGAGTAAAATCCCAATGCCCAAGAAACTGATTTTGCCAAGATTTTTCGTCAATTGCACTTTTGTAAATGCCCCAACAATGGAAATAAAAACGAGCGGCATAACGATCATTTGCAATAATTTTACATAACCGGAACCGACAATATTAAACCAGTCAATCGTTTGCGTCGTAATATTCGATGTTGTTCCGTAAAGCAAGTGGATAATAAATCCGAAAACAATTCCAAGCCCAAGCCCGGTAAAAACACGTTTTGAAAAAGATACATGCTTCTTTTGCATCGTGAATAAAAGAGCAATTAAGGCGAAAAGAGCGATAATATTTATAATAACAAGTAACGTATCCATGATAGCCCCCTCTTTACTGACTCATTAATAAATGATCAGTAGTTTTTCCTTTTTAAGGTACATATATTATAATACCTTAAATCCGATTGGTAAAGTGAGAGATAAAAAATTACAACAAAGACAAGGATGCATTTTTTCATTTTTGGTCAAAAGGTTATCAATTAACTTTTATACTTTAAAAAATAGCTCTCATCCATTTTTCGATCCAGTCGTTCCACCATCGATTTCGTAAATAAATCAATTTCAACGGCATACTTTGGTCGGTTTTTCACTTCAATAAAAATTTTCCCAATATATTCACCGACAGTTCCAAGGGCAATGAGTTGAAGAGAACCGAGTACCCAGAGGGAAAGGACAGTGCCGTTCAAACCAAATATAGCATGGTTGAAAATAGTAAAGCTACTTAAAAGTATACTGACGGAAAATAAGATAATTCCAACGATCGTTATAAATCGGATGGGGCGTACACTAAATGAAGTAAGTCCGTCTAAAGCAAAGGAAATCATTTTTCTCAAAGGGTATTTTGTCTTCCCGGCCAGCCGTTCTTTCCGGTCGTAAAATACTTTTGTGGATCGGAAACCAAGTAAAGGGAGAATTCCCCTTAAGAAGAGATTATTCTCCGGATAACGGGCTAACTCATCTAATGCACGTTTACTTAATAATCGAAAATCGGCATGGTTATAGACAAGGTCAATACCTAACTTTTTCATCATGCGATAAAATCCTTGGGCGGTTGTTCGTTTAAAAAAGGAATCTGTGTCCCGCCGTTTCCGAACACCATAAACAATTTCGTAGCCTTCATGGTAATTTTTCATAAACTCTTTGATAACACCGACATCATCTTGTAAATCGGCATCAATGGAAATGGCGCAATCACATTTTTCCCTTGCTTTTAAATAACCGGCCAAGAGCGCCTTTTGATGACCGACATTGCGGGCTAATTTAATCCCTGTCACAAACTGGTTCCGCACACTTTCCATGGCAATCATCATCCAGGTTCGATCTGTACTGCCATCATCGACAAAAAGAATTCGACTATGTTTTCCGATCAATTTTTCCTCACATAGCTCATTCATTAATTCGGTTAATTGTTTAATTGTTTCCGGCAAAACTTCCTCTTCATTAAAACAAGGTACGATGATTGTCAGCATTGGTAACCGTTTATCCACTTTAGATGTCCTCCTTAGCTGTTTCTTCCGGTAATGTTACGGCATATAAATAAATTTTCCAATACGATAAATCGTCCTCAAAACTTTTTACCAAAGCTAAATGATTTTCTGCTGCATTGTCAATCGGAACACTTGAAAAAAGGTAGCGCCCGCCCATTTCATAAAACACCGCTGTGTCCAAGTGTAAATTTGTAATCCTCTTTTTTGAGCTTTTCTTATAATCAAATTTTTTCCCTAGTTCATCGACAAAAATGTAGCACCGGCTGCCCCACTCATCAAAATAGCGTTGTAAGGTTTTATTTTTTTCCAGTTCATATCTTATTATTTTTCTAAATTGATATTTATATGTAAGCGGGTAAAAATTATTATATGTATCAAGGGTGTAAAAACCGTTGTACTGAGCGACCGCCGGATGGAGTCCGATGCTGGCTACACGGTAAGAAGATTTAGGTTTACCGATATATTGATCGATGTCAGAAAAAAGCTTTTCGGCATAAAATTCCTCAAATGTCGGTGTATGATGAATAAAACGATAGTGAATCTCTTCATTGAAAGGAACGAGAACAATAATTTGTGCAACTACAGCAATCTTCACAAGCCGCCGCAAACCAATTTTCCATAAATATGAACACCCGATGGCAAAAGATAAATATATAATCAACGGCCGCAAAAAATGGAATCGGGCAAAATTGAACGTGTTGAAAATATCAAACCTTTGCTTCAACGGAATCCATAAATTGTTAAACCAAAGAGCGTACCAAAAAGAAAGCAAATAGTTTAGTACAAGTAAAAAAATAAATAATTTTTCTTTACGCCACTCTTTTCGATAAATCATTAGAATAAGTGCAGTGAACAGAATCGGTATTATGACGATTGTATGTACGGTCATTACATGGGTGTGACCAAGCAGAAAATTTTTTAATGATAATCGCAGAGACCGAAAAAAATCATGGCGAGAAGAGATAAATTCGACACGATGACTGACATCATCACTGAAAATTGTTGAATAGACAAGCCGATACTCAACAAAAAGAAAAACAGAAACCATGAAAGCAATGCTACCAAGAAATCGCCAGTTTATTTGTCTTGTCTTGAATAAGTCGTATAACCATAAAAAACTTACCGCAACCAAAAAAAAGAAAAACCCGAGCACAAGGCCGGAGTAAAAAGGGAGTATACCAAGCGTTAACCACTCTTTCCATGTGTCTTTACCCGAGCGAATTTTTAAAAAAGCCCATAAAGCGAGCGGGTGCCCCAGGGTACATAACATCCCGGATGGCCAAAACGGTGTTAGGGCAAAAGCAAGGGAAACACCAATTCGAATCATGCGCCCGTCGTCTGATTTGATGAAAAATTCTTTGAGCAATAAATACATCCCGAGAAAGGCAAAAACTCTGGTGATTGTTTGACTAAGGGCATAGGCGGTCATTGTTGGAAAAAGTGCGTGGAGCCAGACAATTCCGCTCCATTCTGAACCAAAGGCGTAGCGAGGCAAACCGTTAATCACTTGTGGAATAACGGCATTGACCGGTCCAAATATTTCCCCGCTGTTTACAAGTACTTTATACCAAGCAAGATTGGAATCGAGATTATCATGAACACGAATGTGTGCATGTTCACCAAGTAGAAACAGTGGAGCAACAAAGAGAAAAATGCAAAGATAGGCGATGAAAAGTCCTCTCTTTTCCAAGGCGTGGTTAAAATCCATTGTAAATCCCTTCCTGAAAAGCGTATTCGTGAAATCAATCCCCTTTTACTATTCCCAACCGGCTTTTTCCTATACAGGATAAATATGGTTTAAGAGTAGAACGGGTGAGAAAGCCTTTTTTTCGCTTCTAGATGTTCGCCAAAAAAATTTCTTGTTGTGGCCCATTTTCCGGAAGCTTTCCTTGTACCCATATACTTTGAATTTATACACTCAAAACGCAAAAAAATAGATTGTCCCTTAGAGCTCCCTAAATTGGAGAGGGACAATCGGAATTAAACCTTAAAGAAACGAAAGGAATTTTGCCATCTTAAGAAAAAACTAAGGCACAATCGTTACCGGGCATGGTGTTAGTTGCAAAACACCAATACTTACACTGCCGAGGACGGCGCTTTTTACCGGCCCCATACCGCGAGAGCCCATGACAATCTGATGCGCATCTAATTCTTTTGCCAGTTTGGTGATTTCGACTTTTGGAATGCCAATGCGAACAATTTTCTCTACTTGCACATCTTCCTCACTTATCAATTCGGAGGCCTTTTCCAAAATTTCGTCAGCCATTTGTTGAAGATATTGTTGAATTTCCCCCTTTGCAATAAACCGTTGAATATTTGGAGTAAACAAATTCGGTTGGACATTTACGATTACAATTTCCCCATCCATTTCTTTGGCAATCTTTACGGCAAATTGAAGCGCGTGATGTGAATGAATGGAATCATCAATCGGAACAATTATTTTTTTACTCATTTTATCGGGGACTAGCCCCTCTCCCTCCTATCAAGTAAATTAAGGGCAAAAAGTTGCTCCCTACTGACAATATTCAACAAATTCTGCTGTAAACCCTTTTATTTCTCTAAAATTTCACAAAATCATCGAAATTTCCACAGTAGCAAAATGTTTTATTACAATAAATGAATATGATAAAATATTGAAGAATAGGTTAAAATTTATACATATAGTATCGACTAAAGGAGAAGTGATTGTACTTTTGGACAGTCTGTGGGTTTCAATTATTATTATTCTTATATTAATCCTTGCTAATGGAATATTTTCCATGACGGAGATTGCTATTGTAACATCAAGAAAAGCTAGACTGGAGAAACTGGAAGAGGACGGAAACAGGAAAGCGAAATATGCTTTAAAATTAGCCGAAAATCCGAATCAGTTACTGTCGACCATTCAAATCGGAATTACATTAATCGGCGTCGTTACAGGTGCTTTTGGTGGTGCAACAATTGCAGAACAATTATCTGTTTATGTGGATAAAGTTGCATTTTTACATCCTTATAGTTATCAATTAAGTTTTATCCTTGTGATTGGGTTAACTACCTATTTGTCGTTGATCATCGGTGAACTTGTTCCAAAAAGATTAGGAATGTCAAATCCGGAAAAGGTGGCATTGCTTGTTGCCAAACCGATGTATTATTTTGCGAAAATTGGCAAACCGCTTATATGGATCTTAAGTAAATCTACCGAATTTGTATTAAAAGTATTAGGGGTAAAGCCGAAAAACCAACCGGATGTTACGGAGGAGGAAATTACCCAACTAATCGAACAAGGTGTATACAGCGGTGTAGTTGAGGAAATCGAACAGGATATGGTTGAACAGATTTTTTATTTGGGTGATAAACGGCTCGGCGATATTTTAACACCACGGACACAAATTGTATGGATTGATATTGAAAAACCGTTTGAAGAAAATATTAAGAGAATGAATGAAAGTAATCATTCCCGCTTTCCTGTGGGGAAGGGGAGTTTGGATAATTTCCTTGGAATTATTCATACAAAGGATGTATTTGCCAAGTTATTAGAAAATAAGCCGTTCGACCTATCAGAGTGCATTAAAGATACCATCGTATTGCCGGAACCGATGAAAGTTTTCCAAGCATTAGAAGCGTTGAAAAAATCTGGTCAGCATGAAGCGATTGTTATTGATGAATATGGCGGAATCGAAGGCTATGTAACCATTTATGATTTTATGGAAAATATTGTCGGGGACTTACCGCAAAATGAAGATGAGGAAGAACCGCAAATTGTCCAAAGAAGTGAAAATACATGGTTGGCGGACGGGTTAATTTCCATAGATCAATTTCGGCGCTACTTTGACTTGGAGGACGAGCCAAGTTTGCGTGGCGGTAACAATTTCCATACACTCGGCGGGTTTATAACGATGAGTCTCGGGGACATTCCAAAAATAAAAGATACAGTAGAAATTGAAGATTTAATTTTGGAAGTTGTCGATATGGACCATGTACGTGTCGATAAAGTACTAGTTACCAGAGTCGAGAAAGATGAAGATGAGGAAGAAGACGATTTTTAAATAAAAGGAACTTGGGTGTTCGGGTCTATAGGGACTCGTGACCCGGATTCCTTTAAACTGAATTTCCCACTAGGTCGAATTTAAACCATTCTTAACGAGATAAAACCCATTCCAAAACAGGCGGAATGGGTTTATTTGTTATCCAAGAATAATTTTGCGTGACAATCATAAAAATTGTTGCTCACAAAAAATTCAAAAATCATTTTCAAGTCCTCATAAATATAACATTATTTAAATTCACAACCAATATAATAAAATCAATTAATCGTTAAAGCAGTTTACAAGCAATAGTATAATAGTTTATAATATTTAAACACAAACTGCAGCCAAAATTATATTTATATAGCTTAATAGTAGACTTAATAATCTGAATACCGTATATGTTTCGATTAATAGTGGCGCAGTTGTTTAAATACCACATTTAGAATATGAGGGGGATCTATAATGAAAATCAAAAAATGGTCTCTACTATTTTTGGCCGGCATGCTGGTTACTTTTCTTGCGGCATGTTCCGGTGATAAGGCAGAAGAGACAAAAGGAACGGCAGACAATAAGTCAAATAGCGGGTCCGAAAAGGTTCTTAATTTCATCAATCCGGAAGCCATTCCATCTATGGACCCGGCACTTGCTACGGATGAATCTTCATTTGTTTATTTAGCAGCAACAATGGAAGGTTTATACCGCTTGGATAAGGACACGAAACCGGTACCCGGGATTGCCATTGATCATGAAGTTAGTCCGGACGGTTTAACTTGGACGTTCAAACTCCGGGATGATGCTGTTTGGGAAAATGGAGATCCGGTAACAGCAAATGATTTCGTATACGCTTGGAGACGTGCTGTTGATCCTGCGACCGGTTCTGAATATGGTCCGTATATGATGAACGGGGTTATCAAAAATGCGACTGCAATCAGTAAAGGAGAAATGGCGCCTGATCAGTTAGGTGTAAGAGCGGAAGACGATTATACATTAATTGTAGAATTAGAAAATCCGACACCTTATTTTGAATCATTAACGACTTTTGGAACATTCTTGCCACTAAATCAAAAATTTGTTGAAGAACAAGGCGATAAATTCGCAACAAGCTCTGATACTTTACTGGCAAATGGTCCATATACAATTGAAGATTGGAAAAGCACAAGCAACTCGTGGAATCTAGTAAAAAATGATAAATATTGGGATGCGAAAACTGTAAAAATGGATAAACTTACATTCAAGGTTGTGAAAGATCCGCAAACGGCAGTAAATCTATATGAAGAAAATTCCGTTGACCGGGTAGACTTAACATCCGACCTCGTTGACCAATATACTTCAAATGATGACTATACAGTAACACCGGATACATTTGTCTATTTTATTAAGTTCAACCAAACAAAAAGTGAAGCCTTGGCCAATACAAATATTCGTGCAGCAATCAGCAGAGCATTTGATAAAAAAGCGCTGGTTGAAGAAATCCTTAACAATGGATCCATTGTTGCTAACGGACTTGTTCCAAAAGACTTCACACCAATGCCGGATTCCGGTAAAGATTTCCGGGAAGTGAGCGGCGACTTGATGAAATATGATTTGGATGCCGCAAAACAATTCTGGGCAAAAGGTTTAGAGGAACTCGGAACAGACAAAGTGGAATTAGAATTGTTGGCAGATGATGATGCAACAACAAAAATTATGGTGGAATATATTGCCAATCAGCTAGAAACAAATTTGGAAGGTTTAACGGTTAAAATTAAGCAAGTACCGAAAGAACAACGGCTGGATTTAGATACAAATATGGATTATCAAATGCAAGTTTCCAGATGGGGTCCGGACTTCCTTGATCCGTACACATATATGAACTTATGGACAACAGATAGCGGTAATAACTGGATGGGTTATTCAAATCCAAAATATGATGAACTGGTTAAAGCGACCGTAACAACGCTGGCAACTGACAATGATGCCCGCTATCAAAATTTCTTGGAAGCTGAAAAAATTCTATTTGAAGATGCAGCAATTGCACCAATCTATCAAGCTTCGAGAGCACAATTAATTTCACCGCGAGTAAAAGGCGTTTTCATCAATCCGTTTGGTGCCACATATGAATACAAATGGGCAGATGTAGCCGAATAAAATTGTGAAAAAAGGTTTCTAAGCCACGTGCTTAGAAACCTTTTTTGTGCCCGGCACTGCGGCAAAATCGGGTCTGGAGTTTTAATAATGGGCTCTTGCTGTTGAATAACGGGGGGGAATATTCCATACTCGGTAGGTCCCCCTTTAAATTGCTCATTAACAAGTATAATATATAGTGGACCTACTAAAGAAGATATATTTATAAGTAATACTAATAGAACAAGTTTACCCATTGTTCTATGTCGTAAAATAAATTTGATACCATCAATTAAATCTTTTTTATAGTTCCCTTTATATTGATTAGTTTCTACAAAGCCTGTTATATTTTGATCTTTATGTAATCTTTTTATTTTTAAATTACTGATGAGCAGGGAAGCAATAAAAAATGTGATTGAATCAAATAAAATACTTCCAGCAAACCCCAATAATCCAATTAGCAAACCACTTATTGAATTTCCAATAATATCAGATATTTGGTTTACTGAAACGATTAAACCATTGACCTGTGGTATTTTTTCTTTTTGAACTATTTTTCCTAAAGTTCGATTCTTGGCTGGCATAATAAATGTGTTGATAGAATTTAACAGGAAAACGGAACTATATATAACGAAATCCCTATACTCAAGAATTATATAACCAAGAACGAATAATATACATATTAGTCCCGATGCGAAATAAGACCATAACAATACCCTATTTGGAGTATGGCGATCCACGAAAGTCCCTGCAAATGGACTAATAAAGATAGATGTTAAATGCCAAAGCACACCAATGATTGATGTACTTATGGCTGATTGAGTTTCTTGATAAATAAACCACATGATAGTGATATTAAATACTGTATCACCAATTGATGAAACGCCAATACTGCTTATTAATAAGTTACTATTATCCAGAATCTTGTTTAAGGATAACTTTTTCATTGGCTCACCTTAATCTATTATAGAAGTGATTTAGCCCGCGCATTAACGAGGGGAACGCAGTATATTTTCTTTTTGTGTCATTTACTATTTGTTTTCTATCCTGCTGAATTTAGCATCTCCCTTAGCTGCTTTAATTCTAATTCAATTTCTTCAAGCAGTTTTTCCGAATAGGCGACATTGCCGTTTTTGCCGAGCGACTCCAGTTTTTCCATATCCCCTTGAATACGGATATAATCACTTTTCAATTCTTCAATTCTTCTTTCTATTTCGTTTCTATTCATTGCCATCCACCTTTCACCATTTGAAAACCATAATAACACAACGATCAAAATTTATAAAAATTTTCGAGGGTACGAACTTTTAGGCGAGAGCAGAGCTGTAAAAAATTTGCTTCTGGTCAAGCGGTCTATGTTTATCCAAATTCTTTTTCAATTCATCCACTCGATCAAAGTTCATTTCATCATCCCTGTACGTCCATTACTTTTCGTATATTATACCATTATTCTTTTTCTGCCATCATCCCCAAAGCTACTATCAAAAACCTTTAAATGTCCACATTTTATTTTTGATGCATCCTTGAAATAATAAAAGAATGTTTTTAGAACATACGTATGTTTAAAATATAAAATTTCTCGCATTAAGTGAAATTTATAAATGTGTAAAAAAACCTTCCTTCAGTATGGATGAGAGGTTGAAGGAAGGTTTAGCTAGGTATTTTGTACTGTAATAGGAATCATGCCTAGATTTAATAATTTTAGGTGTCTTTCCTAATATTGTTCCTGTGGCATCTTTTCCAACATGGTTCCGGTTTTTGCAAGATTGACATGCCATGAGAAGGCTTTTTCCAAAATATGCGGTGTTTGACCACCATTAGCCAGTGCCTCATGATAATAATCAAGTAACTGTTGTTTATACATTGGATGCGCACAATTCTCAATAATAAGCGGTGCTCGTTCAGTCGGTGCCAGCCCACGCAAGTCAGCATAACCTTGTTCGGTAATGATGACATCAACATCATGTTCCGTATGGTCTACATGAGAAACAAACGGAACAATACTGGATATGTTTCCACCTTTTGCAATCGACTTGGTGACAAAAATAGCCAGTCTTGCATTACGGGCAAAATCTCCGGAACCGCCAATCCCGTTCATCATTTTTGAACCCGATACATGGGTTGAATTGACATTCCCGTAAATATCGACTTCCAGTGCCGTATTAATGGAAATGAGCCCGAGTCTGCGAATAATTTCCGGATGATTGGAGATTTCCTGTGGGCGCAATATCAATTTATCTCGGTATTTATCAAAATTTTGAAAAACCTTTTCGCCCTTTTCTTCAGATAATGTAATGGAACAAGCTGAGGCAAATGTAACCTTGCCCGCATCGATCAAGTCAAATACAGCGTCCTGTAATACTTCCGAGTAAACTTCAAGATCAGTGAATTCTGAATCTAACATGCCGTGCAGAACCGCGTTAGCTACCGAACCGATGCCCGATTGAAGCGGTGCTAATTTTTTTGTCAAACGTCCTGCTTCAATTTCTTTCCGTAAAAATGTTAATAAGTGATTGGCCATTATTTTTGTTTCTTCATCAGGCGGAACAATGGTAGATGGGGAGTCAGCAAGCTTTGTTACCACAATCCCCTTAATTTTGGACAAATCCACCCGTATGCCGATCGAACCAATTCGGTCAGTTGCTTTTGTCAACGGAATTGGCAATCTTTCCCCCTGTTTTCCGACACTGTATATGTCATGGACACCAATTAATTCCTTGGGTGCAGTTTCATTTAACTCAACAATCACATGATCTGCTTTTTCTGCAAAAATCGTTGAGTTACCAACAGATGTTGTCGGTATAATCATCCCGTCACCGGTAATCGCGACGGCTTCAATAATTGCATAATCGACTTTTGGTAAAACATTAGCCCGTATCAGTTCGGCTGTATGAGATAAATGTTGGTCAACAAACAATAATTCCCCTTGATTAATCTTGGTTCGCATCATTTTATCGGCTTGGAACGGCAATCTTTTTAAAATCATTCCGTTTTCCGCCATCAATGTATCAACATCAGAACCCAATGAAGCACCGGTGTAAACGTTTACTTTAAGCGGCTCCTGTTTAGCTCTTTCAACCAAGGCGTGTGGAACCGCTTTAGCATCACCGGCACGAGTAAACCCACTTAACCCCAATGTCATCCCGTTTTCAATCCAAGTAGCCGCTTCTTCCGCAGAAACAACCCGACCTTGGAGAAACTCAGGTACCGCACGATAACCTTTCTCCATTTGTATCCCCTCTTTGCATAGTTTGAATATATTTTATTTGGATGAGAGGGGTTTTTCCTTATCACTTGAATAAAACAACTATATTCATTATTAAAACAGTATTATTTGACGTGGAAAGGTGAAAGTGCTTTCTCTATCTCTAGAACATTAATTGTTTTCGGAAGTAACTGGCATAAGATTGGCTGACAGGAATGCGATCTCCGTTATTCATAATGAGTAAAAACGTTGAATGAAAATCCGGTTGAATTTCTGCAATCGCCCGCACATTCACAATAAAAGACCGATGGCATCGAATGAAATATTCACTCGGTAATAAATATTCAATTTCGGAAAGGTTAAACTTATGATACCCTTGAATCTGTTCTGTGACAATTTTTGCTTTTCGGTTTTCCGCCTCTAAATAAAGAATATCGGATACGGCAACCGGATACCAGCAATCCTCATTTTTTACGGTAAAAAATGCAGGTAATGAATAATTTTTACGCATCGGAAAAATGGCAGTAACACAATTTACCGGTTTTCCGTTATTAAAAATGGGCACCGACAATCCAAAGTATGAAACGCCAAATACGCTGCTATCAATATATGAAAATATACTTCTTCTTAAAGAAAACGCCTTATACGTCGCACTTCCTTGCTTCACTTGATCCCCCGGTCTAATTTGTAAATCAATGACAGGACTCGGCTTATAATAAATAAAAGTACGCGAATCGGCAATGGCAATCGAGGTATCTTCCGGAAAAACTTCCGAAAACGTATCCAACAAATGTGTTGTTGAAATTTGATTCACGTTCATTTCCCCCATTAATTTAAAATTTTTTAAAACCATGCTGGAAAGTACCCACTGAAAAGCGCAAATCCATAAGCCAACTTGTTAAAAAACCTAAACTACATTTCCCCTACGATCATATTGTGTAAGTTTTTCAGTGACCTCCTTACATGACAAATAAAATGCCCCTTTGCCTGATTTATAGGTGTGGTTCTCTAAAACATATGGTAAGAAATTAGAAAATAAGAAATAGACTAGGAAGTCCACTATATTATACAATACTGCCGCAAAAATTTACATTAATAAGCAATTCAGCGCATGAAAGAATTTTAGCGCTTTAAAACAATATGGAGCAGGAAAGAATAAACGGGAAAACCTTACCTACTGTTTCGATTTTGTGCCGGCTCCTTTTCGTTTTTGCACTAAAAAATTTATTGTATTTTTTATATAACTGTTCTATAATTAATATAACAGGTAAAACAAGTAAAACAGAGGAAGTGAAAATGGTGATTATCTCATTAGATTTACAATCAGAATCACCTATCTATATCCAGCTGAGGAACAAAATAATAGAAGGGATTGCCTCGAAACAGCTGAGACCGGGTGATCCGTTGCCGTCAGTTCGTACATTTGCCCAAGATCTTGGCGTGAATATGCATACCGTTAACAAGGCGTACCAACTTTTAAAACAAGACGGCTTTATTCAAATTCATCGGCAAAAAGGGGTTGTCATTAATCCCGACTCAATGCCCTCTGTTGATGAGAATTACTTGGCAAATGTGCGGGAAAACTTGAGACCTGTCATCAGTGAATCAGTTTGTCGGGGGATGAACAAGGAAGAATTTATAAAGCTTATTCAAGAAGTTTATGAAGAAATCCAAAAAGGAGGAGAGCATGATGATTTACGTTAGTATGTTGCTGATTTTTTTACCGCTCGTCCTAATTACAGCAATCACACCTTATATTACAAGAAAAACAGAGAGCTTCGGTATCACAATTCCATCAGACGTGTACCAACATCCGACCATTGCCGAATACCGAAAAAAATATGCATTTCAATCCGGATTAGCAGGTGTTCTTATTCTCGTGATTCTTGGGATTGCTGCTGGTTTTACAACAGATTTTTTATGGACCATTTTATACACGGTGGGAATATTTGTTTATATTTTAGTGGCTTTCATTATTTATTTTCAATTTCACAAAAAAATGAAGCAATTGAAGGAAAAAGAAAACTGGAAAAGTAAGAAAAAAGAAGTCGTTGCCGTTGATCTTTCGTTTTATAATAAAAAATTAACCTATTCAAACGGTTGGTTTTTACTACCGTTCATCATTACGGTTTTTAGTCTTCTTTGGACGTTTTGGAATTATGATCGGATGCCGGAAAAACTACCTATGCATTATACATGGGATGGCGTGGTTACCGATTGGGCGGACAAATCATATCGGACAGTCCTTCTGTTTCCGCTCATTCAACTGTTTATGCTCGGGTTATTTGTTTTTGTTAATATAATCATTGCCCGCAGCAAACAACAAATGGACCCGGCCAATCCGGAAGAATCGATTAAACAAAATATTATTTTTCGCCGGCGTTGGTCATTATTTATCATCATTAGCGGTACGATGATGGTTTTGTTATTCACCTTGCCGCAAGTTTCCTTTGTTTATCCGATTGATCCGTTCATTTCCTTTATAATTACGATGGTTGTTGTTGGCGTGATTGTCATTGGTGCAGGTGTATTGTCAATTGTGACGGGGCAAGGAGGCAGCCGCGTAAACGTAACGAATCGTAAAACCGGGGAGATAATGAACCGCGACGATGACCGATATTGGAAGCTTGGTGTCTTTTACTTTAATCCGGATGATCCGGCTGTTTGGGTCGAAAAGCGGTTTGGGAGCGGCTGGACAAATAATTTTGCCCGACCAACTTCATGGATCTTTCTAATTTTAATTCTTCTTATTCCGATTCTTATTGCAGTGTTTGCATCGTAAAAGGGGAGTGGAAAAATGGAAAAATCAAAACGGCTATATGGGCTATTTGGTTATTTGATCATTGGGATTGTGGCCATTTTAACTATTTATCCTGTACAGAAAGCGGCAATCGAAACACAAATGGATAAATTACCGGTTGATCCGGGGATGTCGGTAGAAACGTTAGCTATCATAGCATTATTAAATCCGTTCATATTATTATTGATTGCCTTAATCATTGGTTATTTTATTGCCGATAAAGTAAGTTTTGTTTCCATCGTTCTTCATCAAAAATCGGCAAGGATACCCCAACTTCAATCGTGTGTAGGGCGACAGCC
>NZ_JAJCHL010000033.1:0-34711 GCF_020554505.1 Caldibacillus sp. 210928-DFI.2.18 | reverse complement strand
AACGGGCACTAAATCTTCCTCTTTACGTTTAGAAAAAATTTTCGATGCAATTAGTAAAAGATAAGTGCCCGTATGTGCCCGATTGGCTCAACTAACCATCAGTGGGACTTCTCTCCCCACTGATGGAAGTTTCGCTTTATCTTAAAGTCATTTTAGTTTCCACAAAGTTTTTAATACGAGCGGCAGCCTCTACTAAAATATCTTCACTTGTTGCATACGATAAGCGGATATAGTCAGGCGAGCCAAATCCTGTTCCCGGAACGACTGCAACATGCGCTTCACTCAATAACGCTTCAGCAAACTTATCAACGGTATCATAACCGGTCAATTTTGCCGCTTCTTTCACATTAGGAAATAAATAGAATGCGCCATGAGGTTTGACACAGGAAAATCCAGGTATTTCCATTAATTTTTCATAGAATAGGTTTAACCGTTTTTCAAATTGAAGCTTCATTTCTTCCACGCTTTTTTGACTGCCACGATATGCCGCAATGGCTGCATATTGAGATGGAGTGGCCGGATTTGATGTGCTTTGGCTGGCAAGAGATGTCATTTGTTTAATTAATGCTTCGTCCCCTGCTGCATAGCCAATCCGCCAACCGGTCATCGCATGAGACTTTGATACACCGTTAATAATCACCGTTTGCGATTTTAATTCTTCAGAAAGTTGGGCAATCGAAACATGTTGTTCATCACCATAGATTAATTTTTCATAAATTTCATCAGATACAATAAGAATATCATGATGTAAACAAATCTCACCTAAAGCAGAAAGTTCATCACGACTATATGTCATTCCGGTCGGATTGCTCGGTGAATTAATAATTAGTGCTTTTGTTTTATTAGTAATAACTTGCTGTAATTTTTCCGGCGTTAGTTTAAACATGGTTGTTTCATCAGTTTCAACAAATACGGGAACACCACCAGCCAGTTTTACTTGCTCAGGATAAGTGACCCAAAATGGTGCCGGAATAATGACTTCATCACCTTCATTGATCAGTGTTTGAAACAGTAAGTAAAGCGCATGTTTTGCCCCATCAGTTACAATAATGTTAGAAGGCTCATAGGGTAGCCCTTGGTCTTTAACAAATTTTTCAATGATTGCTTGTTTCAACGCTAACAAGCCGCCAGATGGAGTGTACTTTGTTTTTCCCTCTTTCAAAGCTTGGTAAGCAGCTTCAATAATATGCTCAGGTGTGTTGAAATCGGGTTCGCCGACACCTAAACCGATCACATCTATTCCTTTCCCTTTTAATTCATTGGCCAGTGCGGTTATTGCCAATGTTGCCGACGGAGCCAATGTTTTGATCCGATTAGCTAGTTCCATCCATGGTTCCTCCTTCATTTGCAAGTTTTATTTATCTTAAAAATAATAGAATTACTAACGTTTTTGAAAATTTTTTTATAAATTATACACTCTGTACCATTCCCCACTATAAAAATCAACATATAAAATACTATAACGGTCTTCCTGATCCCGATAGGTTATTTCATATGCCGGAGCATTTTCAACCATTCCTAATTTTACCCGAATAATTTCTTTCGGCTTTTTATCATTCGATAAGGTAATTAATCCACCCCGTACAAAGTTTAGTAATTCTCTTTCAGACATGCCTTCATTTTTTTCTTTTACAATTATATCTTTTTTTGCATCTTCCGGAACCCAGACAAAAATCTCTTTGTCCTTATCATTCTTACCCTTAATGACATAATAGCTGTCTGTATAATGAAACCAATCAACCGAAGTAACAGACACTAAATTCGTCTCCTTTTCCGCTCTTTCAATTGCTTTCGTTTCGCCTGTTTTCACCGGTTTTGTAGCCGATATATATATTGATATGAATCCGATCGTTAACAGAACAACCGAAACGATCGAAATCATGGAAATTTTAAATTTCATCATCTGTCCCTTCTTTTCAATGAAATGATTATTATGTAGCCTTTATGTTCGGTAAATGGTAAAAATAGCTTTTTTTTGATCTTCTTTATCTAATGCGAGTCCAAACATTAAATCTTCTTTTTTTAATGTTCGATTTAAAATATCAACGATTTTATAAAGGTCCGGTGAATATTCCACCTTTATTGTCGAAAGAACCTCTATCTTTCTTTCCATAAATCATCCTCCCCGGATCTTGTGAAACCAATTTCCATCGATATGGCAAGTCTATAGGCGACTCGTAATGACCAAGCAGGTCCTTTGACTTACCGCAAACAACGAGAAATTCATTCCTTTCTCGACAGCTAAAGAATATTAAAAATCTTTCTTTATTATACCAAGAAAATAGTGTGAAAGATAACTGCTTTCTCCCGATCTTGAAAAAATTTATTACTATTTCATTAAAATATTTTGTCGTCTAGGAATCATTATCAAGCTTTTTACATAATAAAGTTAAATCGACCTTTTCCAGTGGTACCGGTGGGATTGAATGTAAAAACGTACGTCCATAACTAGTTGAATAAATGCGTTTATCAAATATGATCCATTCACGAATCTTCGTTCCCGGATTTATCAGTTTTACAAATCCTTGTTTAAAGCGAATAACAGCTTCCGGTAAAGATAACGTTTGGAACGAATTGATCCCTTTATTTTTCAGTGCTTTTGCTCGATGGTAATGAACCGGTTCATTAGGAGAAAGAAAAGGTAGTCTTACCATTATCGCCGTTTGAAGTGATTGATCGAAACTGAATTGTTCCAGATTCGAGTTTGAAATGAACAAAATCACCTTATCAAAGCGGCTAAATTGCTTACTAAGCCGATGTAAACTTCCGCTTGAAACGCCTTGTGCCATGAGTAAATATTCATCAAGTGCACCACTGTCTTTTATTAAATGGTACGTTTTTTTCAACATTTCATTGGAACTGAATAAGATTAACAACTTTCTTTCCAAAGTTGTTGCGATGGCGATAATGGAATTACTAATTTTTTCAATATACTCCTCTTCCTTTACCTCTGAAATATTGGGTAAATCGTTTAAGCTGTATAAACGAATCTGTTTATAAAACGACTCGGTGGAATAAAACTGTTTAGTAACAACAGGAAAATCATTTAAGCCAAGCTTTTTTATCATATATTGGAAAGAGTCCTCGACTGTTAACGCATTAGAAATAAAGATGATTGCCTTTTTACGTAAATATAATGTCTTTGCTAAATCATCCTCCACATATAATGGCTGACTGTGAATGACAATAGATGTAAGAGGATTCCGTTCATCCATGTCTAACCAAATTAATTTATTGTTTTGCAAATCCTGAAATTCCATGTTCATTTTTTTAAGTATGGTTAGATCTGTCAATAGTAAGGAGAAGTCTTCAACTGTCATTTTTTCCTGTTCAGATAAAAAATGATAATAACGAAATAATTGATTTAACCGTTCTTCTAAACATGAAAAGAAAACGGTAAATGCATCATAAACTCGTTCCCAACTATAAAGAATATCGGAAAAAATCGGTGTATTTTCAATAACAATTTTTCCGTTATATATATTTTTGTTGTTTTGTTTATAAACAGCCACACATGTTTGAAAAAACTCATCCAGACGATCTAAAAAATCATGAATAATCAATTGAACTTTCTCTGCATTATATGTAACCGGCAAATTGTATTTTGTCAGTATCGCATCAATTTTTCCCGACACTTTCATTTGTTCAATCGGACCTAATTGATTTAATAAAAATTTCATTCTCCGGTAAGTTAATTTCATTCCGAAAACCGATAAAGCGTTATTTTCAAATAAATGTGCCTCATCAATAATGACATATTCAAAATCAGAAAAAATATTATTTTCTTCCTCCACATTTGTTAACAAATAATGATGATTTGTAACAACAATTTGTGCTGCGCCGGCTTTGGTTACAGCTTTTCGATAAAAATCCCGGTCGAACCATGGATTACTTCCTTCCTTATCGATTTGAATACCGGAAATCCTGCGCAAAAATTGCCAACCGCCTGTCGATAAATTCAACTCATCACAATCACCGGTTTCTGTTTCAGTCAACCAAACTAGAATTTGCATTTTTGTAATCACTTCATCATAATGCTCACTATGCTCATGTAAGATTCGTTCAAATTTCCATAAATTTAAATATCGGTTTCGTCCCTTCAACAACTGAACGGAAATTGGTTGAGCCAAACATGAACGAACTTGTGGAATAATCTCTTGTAAAATAACTTGCTGATCATGAACCGTTGCGGTTGCCACTAATACAGGCTTGTTTTTTTGCATCGAAAAAACGGCGGCCGCTAATAAATAAGAAAATTTATGATTGGTCTCTGCACCGGTTTCAATTAATGCCAAATCACCACGATCAAGAGAAGCATGAATAAAAGAAACGGGTGATTCTTCTGCCCATTCGTCTTGTAAATTCACTTTCTCCAAAGCCGCTTTATGGTGCCCGGTACTTAGATTTTGATCGACTTTCTCTTTTTTCAATACAATTCCGCGAAACAGTTCCAAATCAACAGCTAATTTTCGCGGATGACTGACCCTTTCTAAATACCACTGATCAAGAAGGTGAAATAAATCCGACTTTACATATTTTGCCAGATTACGTAAAGCGAAAATCGTTTGATCCGGAAGATGATCCAGTTTGTTAAGCATGGCTAAAAACCATTCAGCCGTGACGATGGCATCACTGTCTGCCTGATGCGGCCGGTCATGATCGAAACCGGCGAAATTGGCAATATCACTCAACTTATAACTTTCCAAGGTAGGCATAAAGATGCGCGTCATTTCCACCGTATCAATAACCGGAGAGGTAAGTTTCGGAAAACCCCCAAGCTCCAATTCATCCTGCAAAAAGGTTAAATCAAAATGGGCATTATGAGCAACAAAGCAAGCTTCTTCCATCAGTTGGAGAATTTCCCCGGCGACTTCCGTAAAAGATGGGGCATTAGCAACCATCTCATTATCAATCCCGGTCAATTCGGTAATAAATGGAGAAATAGGGATTCCCGGATTAAGAAAGGTGGTAAATGTCTCCGTTATTTTTCGGTCTTCCAGGACAACGCCGGCAAACTGGATCATTCGGTCGCCTTTTTTCGGAGAATGTCCTGTTGTCTCTATATCCACGATTACAAATTTATTCAAAGTCAACACCTCATATTTCTATCAAGAAAACATTACCATAATTTTGCACTTTCGAAAAGTCTCCTATTCCTGATAGGAAAGTAGCAGCAGTTTCTTTTCTTTCGTAGCTTTCCTTGTGGAGCCAAATAAGAAAACAAATCAAAAACGTCCGGCTGAAATCGATATTCGATCTCAGCCGGACGTGAATACAAAAAGTTTATGATTCAATCACCGTTTTTTCCTTTTCTGCTCCGATGATTTCGATTATTTTGTTTTGTTCATTTAAAACGGCAATTTTCGGTCGGTGTTCTTTCACTTCTTTTTCATCAACAAAAACATAAGAGATCACGATAATAATATCACCCGGTTGGACTAGTCTTGCAGCGGCCCCATTCAGGCAAACAACATGGCTGCCTCGCTCGCCGGGTATGATATATGTTTCAAAACGGGCCCCATTATTGTTATTGACAATTTGAACCTTTTCGTTGGCTACCATGCCAACCGCATCTAATAAGTCTTGATCAATCGTAATGCTGCCAACATAGTTTAAATTGGCTTCCGTTACACGGGCACGATGAAGTTTGGCATTCATCATTACTCGAAACATTTCTACATTCCACCTTTAAGTTCAAGAATGATATTGTCGATTAATCTCGCTTTTGAAAATTGGACGGCGATAGCGATTATGATTTTTCCCGTTAACCTTGTCTGAGGTTTTAATTCGGGATATGAATATATTTCGACATAATCAATCTTTCCATTTACTTTGTTTTGTAAAAATTGTTTTATTCCCGCAATGATGACGTCGGGGTCTCGTTCACCGGCAAAAATTCGTTCTTTTGCCTCTACCAGTGATTGATAAAGAAACGGTGCTTCCTGACGTTCTGCCTCTGTTAAATTCACATTCCGGGAACTTTTTGCAAGCCCGTCTTCCTCACGTACCGTTTCGACCGGACGCAACGTAATTGGGAGATTTAAATTTTTTATTAACCCATCAACAACAGCGACTTGCTGGGCATCTTTCAACCCAAAATACACATGATGCGGGCGAATAATAGAAAATAATTTTACAAGAACCGTTGCAACCCCGTCAAAATGACCGACACGCTTCCTGCCACAAAGAACATCTACCCGCTTTTTCACTTTTATTTCCACGGTCATTTCATCGGGATACATTTCTTGAACAGTCGGGCAAAATAAGTAATCAACACCGACACTTTTTGCCAACCGTTCATCTCTTTGGAGATCCCGCGGATAAGCATCATAATCTTCATTCGGTCCAAATTGAAGCGGATTAACAAAAACACTGGCTACAACAATGTTATTTTCTTCTTTCGCTCGCCTCATTAATGTTAAATGACCTTCATGCAAATAGCCCATTGTTGGGACAAAGCCGATTGTTTGGTTATTTTGTAAGCATTGACCTGAAATGTTGCTCATCTCTTCAACCGTCCGGATGATTTTCATGCTTTCACTCCTCCATACAAGCCCGCCAATACTTCTTCTTTGAGGGTGTAGCTTGTCTGATCATCCGGAAATGTACTGTTTTTTACCTCAGCAGCGTAGTTTTTGATTCCGTTTATAATTTCTGTTTGGATATTGGCATACGGTTTAACGAATTTAGGTAGACGATCGACGCCGTAACCAATTGCATCATGATATACAAGTACTTGTCCATCGGCATGATTCCCCGCACCGATCCCGATTATCGGAATTTTCAATTGTTTGGTTAGCTCAGCTGTAAGTTGGTAAGGAATACATTCAACGACAAGCATGAAGGCTCCTGCCTCTTCACATTTTTTCGCATCTACTATCAGTTTACGGGCAGCTTCCACCGATTTCCCCTGTACTTTATATCCGCCTAATACACCAACCGATTGTGGGGTTAACCCGAGATGTCCAACAACAGGAATCCCGGCCTTCGTTAAATGAGAAATCGTTTCCAATACATCGTCTGCCCCTTCCACCTTCACCGCATTTGCCCCGCCTTCTTGCATAATTCTTGCTGCATTTCTTAACGTTTCATCTTTTGATAAATGATAAGTGGCAAAGGGCATATCAACAACGACAAAAGTATTTGTTGCCCCCCGTCTGACAGCTTTTGCGTGGTGAATCATATCATTCAAGGTTACTTGAATAGTTGATTCATAGCCAAGTACGACCATTCCCAGTGAATCCCCTACTAAAATACAATCGATGCCTGCCTGTTCGACAAGTTTTGCTGACGGATAATCATAGGCAGTTATCATGGTGATTTTCTCTTTCATTTCTTTCATCTTCAAAAAATCGATTGTTTGTTTCATTTTTTTTACGTACCTCCTCTTTTTTTCAGAGGAAATGAAACTTTGAACTCCGCCAAACAGATTTGACGCAGTTGCCCTTATATGTCAGGAAGGAAAAATCGGAAAGTTTTGCGTTCAAAACTTTAAAGAAAACTCGGCGACTGTCGAGCCTTTAGGCGATGGCAGAGCCGCAAGAGCGCTTATACTTAAAACTTAAAATTTCCCACTACGTCGAATTCACTTCTTTGCTGGAAATTTATACATTCTTAAGGTACAAGGAAAAATTGTTGTCGTTTTTCCTCTCTCGCTGTTCCTCTTCTCATGGATGAAAAACATACGCTCTGGTGTCAAGAGCGATTCGCTTGCTTGAACTTCACAGCTCTTTTTATCCTTCTTTGAACACGTACGATAAACAAAAAAATCCTTCCAGGGCACGAAGGATTTGAAGATTTTTTTCAGTTTCATCCCTCTGTCCCGGTCCTCTACGGCTACAGGCAGATTTTCTATTATAAAAAAATCGATGAGATGACAGATACCGCCCGGAGAGGTGCAGTTCTATCTCTTGAAAATCATTATATCAACTTAACTGATTTTTGACCAGTAAAATGTAAAAAAGAACCTGACCTGTTTATGATCCGGTATTATGGCAAATCAATATCCGCAGAATAAATTTCCATTACTTCCCCGGTGGCTTGCTTCAGTAAGAGAACACCTTCATCATTAATTCCTATGGCAAAACCGGTATAACTCCCCTTTGCCGTACGGGCAGTAATTTGTTTCCCGATTGAGTTCGCGTAACTTTCCCACAATTGTTTAATTGGTTTAAACCCTGTATGTAAATATTCATTTAATAGTTGTTCTAATTGATAACAAATATTTTGTAACAGCTTTGTTCGGCTAACGGTTTTGTCGGCTTCGATTTTTAATGATGTAGCAATCGTTTGTAATTCTTCCGGAAAATCCGCCTTGTTCTGATTCACATTCACACCGATACCGATAATAACCGATTGAACCCTGTTTTCTTCAGCTTGCATTTCCGTTAAAATGCCACATACTTTTCGGCCGTTAATCAATATATCATTTGGCCATTTAATTGTTGGATGTAGACCGGTTGTTGCTTCAATTGCCTGAATAACAGCCACCGCCGTCAGTAATGTTAGCTGAGGCGTTTTCTGTATCGGGATTTCGGGGCGAACGATGATACTCATCCACAATCCTGTTCCTTTAGGAGAATACCATTGCCTGACAAGTCGTCCCCTTCCTTCCGTTTGCTCATCGCTTACAACCAATGTTCCGTGCTTTGCTCCATTCAATGCGAATTCTTTAGCTAATTTTTGGGTGGATGAAACGGATTCATAAAAATGAACTGTGCGACCAATTTCTTCCGTCTCCAACCCTAAGTAAATTTCATTGGCCGATAGTTTATTGGAATGTTCAACAAGTAAATATCCTTTTTTTCGGACAGCCTTCACTTGAAAACCTTCCTTTTTTAACTCTTCAATATGTTTCCAAACAGCCGTTCTGCTGCAACCGATTTCCTTTGCCAATTTTTCTCCGGAAATATATTCCCCTTTTGCATTTCGGAATGCGTTTAAAATATCTTTGCGAACGTTCGATTTCACGGGAACAACCACTCCTTGATTTTGCTCTTATCATTATCAATTTCCTTGTTTATTATCGCCTTTTCGATTTTTTCTAGCGTTTCCTTGATCCAAGGTCCGCTTTTTTGATTTGCCCAGTTCATTAAGTCATATCCGGAAATCACCAGTTGTTCACGACTGTTAATCGGCAAATCAGCCCATATGTTTTTCACCATTTGCACATTTTGTTGTATAGGGAAATGATGCAGAACAGAGTAAATTTTTTCGGTACTTATACACGTATCATACCCGTTGTAATAAACCATTTCTTTTGTCCAACTCTGTTCTTTCCGCAATTGGTAAGCCGCATAAATCTTTTTCACTGCTTTAATTATTCTTAAAGGTGTTTTCCATGCACGTAAAAATCCGTCAACCGGTTCTTTATCAATTAGGATGAGTAATATCGCCCATATTTCCGTTTCTGTCCATATTGGCAGATGAATTATATCAGCAGTCTGTTTCAGTTCTTGTCCATAGCCGCTAAGTTTTGGTAAATAATGATGCAAATTTTGTTCAACAAGTAAGCTTATGGCCTGTTTCCGACTCTTCCCGACAAGGATTTTTTGAAATTCCGCATAGATTCGTTCAACCGAAATATTCGTTAAAAGCTCCCCGTATTTTTCGATAGCCTTATAAGTATCTTGCTCGATTCGAAAATTAAGTTGACTAACGAAGCGAATGGCCCGCATTATGCGAAGAGCATCTTCGGTAAATCGCTCTTCCGCATTTCCGACCGTTCGAATCAATTTGTTTTTAATATCTTCTCGACCGGAAAACGGGTCGATTAATTCACCGGTTTTCGTCATAGCGATCGCATTCATCGTAAAATCTCTCCGTTTTAAATCCTCCTGAAGGGAACGAATAAATGTAACCTTATCCGGTCTGCGGTAGTCGGTATATTCACCATCTGTACGAAACGTGGTAATTTCGTAGTTCTCACCATTATAAATAACAACTACTGTACCATGTTTAATCCCGACATCAATTGTTTTTGGAAAAATTTGTTTAATTTCTTCCGGAAATGCACTTGTTGCAATATCAACATCCTCAATGGATCTATGTAAAAGTGCATCTCTGACAGAACCGCCGACAAAATACGCTTCAAATCCGGCTTGTTCAATTTTTTCCAAAACCGGAACAGCCTTCTTAAACTTCTCAAGCATATCACTCATCCATTTCCATTAGTTGGTAATAAATATCTTCATATTGGTTCAGGATTTTTCCTGAAGAAAACTGGGTCCGGGCTCTTTTTATTCCTGCTTTTGAAAATTGCCCGTGAAGCTCATCATCTTGCAAAATCTTTAAAGACATGGAGGAAATCATATCGATATCACCCACCTCACAAATATAGCCCGTTCGTCCGTTTTCAATTACTTCCGGTATTCCCCCGGTATTCGTTCCGACACAAGGTACACCGCAAGCCATTGCTTCCAGCGCAACTAACCCGAAACTTTCTTTTTCCGATAACAATAACAATAAGTCACTTATAGCATATAATTCTTCGAGATTATCTTGCTTACCAAGAAAAAGAACCTGTTTTGTTAAATGACGTTCATCCACCATTTGTGATATTTTTCCCATTTCCGGGCCGTCACCGACTAACAATAGTTTTGCCGGAATCATCTCCGTAATTTTTTGAAATGATTCAATCACATCTTTCACACGTTTGACCGGTCGGAAATTGGATACATGAATAATTACTTTTTCATCTTCTTTAATGCCAAAATCAGCTTTCAATTGATGGTTAGCATCCATTTTATAGTAGATTCTTTCGTCAATAAAATTATATACGGTTCGAATTGGTTTCATAGGTGTAATTAAACGATGCGTTTCATCAACTAGCGCATTGGATACGGCTGTAACTTCATCTGATTTTTCAATACCAAATTGTATGGCTTTTTTCAAAGACGAGTCTTGACCTAATACAGTAATATCCGTACCGTGCAATGTTGTGACAATTTTAAAATCGGTTTCTGCCATCTGCCTGGCTAAAAGCGCACAAATGGCGTGGGGAATTGCATAATGGACATGAATAATTTGCAATTTTTCCCGATCCGCTACCTCAGCAATTTTACTGGCAAGCTGAATATCATACGGGGAATATTGAAAAACAGCATATTGATTCACTTCCACTTGATGGAAAAAAATGTTGGGATACATTTTCTTTAGACGAAACGGCATGTTTGATGTTATAAAATGAATTTCATGGCCTTTTTCCGCCAGCATTTTTCCCAACTCTGTTGCAATAACCCCGGAGCCGCCGACTGTTGGATAACAAACAATTCCTATTTTTAGTTTCATAATCCCATCCTTTAATGATAATTGCAATGTTTTACCGTCGTGACTTTTCTATAATTTTAGACAATAACGCCTGTCTAAATACTTACACGTAACTGATAAAATGAAAAAACTTTCATTGTCTCATATTCTTGATGACTTCTCTCCAATCAATATCTCCTCTTTCTAAACCGCGAATCAATACTTCCGCAGTTCCCATATTTGTTGCGATTGGAACACGATAGACATCGGCAAGACGAATGAGTGCAGAAACATCCGGCTCATGCGGTTGGGCAGTTAAAGGATCCCTAAAGAAGATAACAATGTCCATTTCATTTTTAGCAATCCTCGCACCAATTTCCTGGTCACCGCCAAGAGGTCCGGATTGAAAACGATGCACCTGTAGTCCGGTTGCCTCGATAATTCGCTGACCTGTTGTTCCTGTTGCAAAAAGGCTGTGTTTTTCAAAAATATAACGGTAGGCTGTAACAAATTGAACTAAATCATCTTTTTTTCGATCATGTGCAATCAGGGCAATATTCATCTATAAACACCTCTATTTTTTTATTATGATGGAACCTTGTTAGTCCAGAATGTTCTCTAAACCATAGACGTATCCATCAAGTTTCATAACTGTCTCAACGGAAACTTTTACTCCCGTCATGAAGGATGACCGATCATATGAATCATGGCGAATGGTTAATGTTTCGCCTTTTGCGCCAAATATCACTTGCTGATGAGCAATTAATCCGGGCAGTCGGACACTATGAATATGCATACCGTAAAGTTCAGCTCCACGGGCTCCTGTCAATTTTTCGGTTTCATTCGGATGACCTTGTTGTTTCGGTTCTCGATATTCATGAATCATTTCAGCAGTTTTAATTGCCGTTCCACTCGGGGCATCCAATTTCCCGTCATGGTGCAGTTCAATAATTTCAACATCGCCGAAATATTTGGCTGCCATTTGAGAAAATTTCATCATCAATACGGCCCCAATTGCAAAGTTAGGAGCGATAATGCAGCCAAGCTTTTTCTCATTGGCAAGAGCTTTTAATTCTTCTAACTCATCAGGTGAAATTCCTGTCGTACCAACAACCGGCCGTACATTTAATTCAAGTGCCGACTTGGCGTGATAAAAGGCTGCTTCCGGAACAGTTAAGTCAATTAAGCAATCCGGTTCCGTATGTTTCAAACAAGTATGTATATCGGTATAAATCAGGCAATCCACTCCCTGAAATTCCGATTCAACTTCAGAAAGCTGTTTCCCATCATTTTCTTTATCAATAACGGCAACCAGTTGAAAATGCCTTTGACTGGTGACCATTTTAACGGCTTCACGTCCCATTCTTCCCCGTGGCCCGGCAATAACAATTTTAATTGGATTCGTCATCATGATTCTCCTCCTTTTTTGTCCAGCGATTTGCATCCCGCGTTTTAAATTTCTCCATTACTCTATTATGTGCTTCTTCCAAGTCAATTTCCAATGAATTGGCAAAACAAATTAATACAAATAACATATCCCCCACTTCTTCTTCAATGGTTTTTTCCTTCTCTGTTGATTTTTTCGGTTTTTCACCATAATAATGATTCACTTCCCGGGCCAGTTCACCTAATTCTTCAGTCATTCGAGCCGTTAATGCCAAAGGGCTGAAATAACCTTCTTGAAACTGGGAAATATACTGATCGACCTCTTTTTGCAAGTCATGTATGGTTTTCAAGCGTATCACCTCTAGTATTTTGGATGAATCTTACAATGCTACTATAGTATATGTTACTTGAAATTACGAGAGAATGACAATCATTTATTGTTGAAAAGTAATATTTGCTATGGATTGAGGAAAAGAGTAAAATATTGACGGACTCATTAGATTGATAGAGAGAAATTCTATTTTTAGAAAGGAACATGCTTATGAAAAAAATTACCGTCAACATCAAAATGAAAAATATCCTTCTTATCTTATTCGGTACAGCCATCTATTCATTTGGACTCGTCCATTTTAATATGCAAAATAATTTAGCAGAAGGCGGATTTACCGGAATCACATTACTTCTTTATTTTTTATATTCAATTAATCCGTCTATCAGCAATTTAGTTTTAAATATTCCTGTTTTTATCCTTGGATGGAAATATTTAGGAAAAACTAGTTTTATTTATACCATTATCGGTACAGTCGGCCTCTCCTTCTTCCTCGAAATTTTTCAACGTTACCAAGTTACCATTCCGCTTGATCATGATATGACATTAGCAGCACTTTTTGCAGGGGTGTTTATCGGCGGGGGACTGGGGATTATTTTTAGAAGCGGCGGAACAACGGGAGGGGTTGATATTATCGCCCGCTTAGTTCGAAAATTCCTAGGATTTCCGCTCGGACGGACGATGTTCTTATTTGATGCGGCAGTCATCACCATTTCCATCATCGCCTATTTGACACCAAGAGAAGGAATGTATACTTTAGTTGCTGTGTTTATAGGTGCGAAAATAATTGATTTTATCCAAGAAGGAGCCTATTCAGGCCGGGGTGCTTTCATCATATCCGACAAATATTCGGAAATCGCAGAAAAAATAAGTACAGAATTATATCGAGGTGTAACCGCTCTTGAAGGGCAAGGATATTATTCAAAAGCAAATAAAAAAATCTTATACTGTGTTGTTGCCAAACGTGAAATTATACCTTTGAAGAATATTGTAACTACGATCGACCCCCATGCTTTCGTTACGATTACCCATGTCCATGAAGTGTTAGGTGAAGGTTTTACTTTAGATGAAAACAAAAATCCAATCCATATTTAGTATTGAACGAAACAAGAGCTGATGATCATCAGCTCTTGTTTCAGTTTCGTCATTTTTATTAATCATCATTGTTCATTCCAACAAACATCAAAACGAATCGTAACAGTTCCAATAATGCAACGGCAGCAGCAGCAACATATGTTAAGGCGGCAGCATTCAGCACACTTCTTGCGCCTCTTTCCTCGTCATTTCGAATAATGCCTAAGGAAACAACTTGGTTTAATGCCCGACTTGATGCATTAAATTCTACCGGCAACGTGACAACTTGGAATAGTACGGCTACTGCCATAAAGATAATTCCAAGTAAAGCCAAATTCGCCATTTGGAACATGAAACCGATGATTATTAAGATCCATGATGTATTTGAACCAAAATTTGCCACCGGAACTAATGAAGATCGTAAACGTAAAAAGGCATAATCTTCTTGATCCTGAATAGCGTGTCCGCATTCATGGGCTGCAACAGCAAGTGCTGCAATCGAATGACCATGATAGTTTGCCGAAGATAGCCGCACTACTTTTGCACGTGGATCATAGTGGTCACTTAAAAATCCCCGTGTTTCTTCAATTTGAACATCATATAAGCCATTCGAATCCAAAATTCTTCTGGCCACTTCATAACCAGTGGTTCCTGTGGAATTTGGGACATTCGAATATTTTTTGTATGCACCATTTACTCGCATACTTGCCCATATTGGGATAATTGTAATGATAAGAAAGTAAATCAGGAAACTTCCCATTTACATCCTCCTTATTCTATTTTATAAAAATTTTATAGAATATCTCTGTGTATGTCAATTTTTTTGCCCTTTTTTTGCTGCTTTGTGAGCCGCTCTTTCAGCCTTGTATTTTTTCCAACCAACATAGGATAAAGTTAATATGATGATTCCTCCCGTTGAAATAATGACCCACCATAAAGATAAATCGGCTTCATCTTCTTCGGCATTTTCAAAAAGACTTTGTAAATCTTTTTGGAGTGTTTCTATTGCTTCCAGTCCATCATCACTATTCAATAGCTTATTTGAATATTGTTCCCAGTATTGAAGTTGGGCATCGACTTTTTGAACTTTTTCAACTGGAACATCCAACATAATACTCGGATAAACGATGTCATATACGCTTAAAAAACGGTTAAATTCTTCATGAAAATGTTGGTAGTCTTTTTGTTCAATTTTTTCTTTCACGGATTGAAATGCTGTTAAAACAGAACTTTCCATATTCGTCCAAAGGGGTTCGTAGTCTGTGATCACTGCATCAACAACAAGGCGAAACTTTGTTAGACGATTGACGATTTCCTCATTTGTAAAAGTCCCGTTTTCTATCGTTCTCATTGACTCATGGTGGGCAACTTGTAAGATTCGCTTTTCATCAGCGGATATGTCACTCGTATGTTCAAGTATCTCACCAATATTCTTCAAAACTTTTTGAGTTTCTACATATCTTTGTGCTTTTGAAAGTTGAAGGGCTTCATTCGCCAGCATATCCAATGTATTGAGGTCGCTCCCATTTTCTACAGCTTGTACACCATTTACTGGTCCAATTAAAAAGGTAAATAAAGTCAATAATATGACTAATTGTTTCATTTCCTGTCCCCCCTATTCCTACTAAAATGTATGATAGAGTGGACAAGGATAGACCTTGAAAAATTAAAATACCATTGTTTTTCTTTGTTTTTTCATCCCAAAGTAAAAGGTGATCCAGATCGAAACAATACTTAGCCAAAATGTAAAGTAGCCGATTTGGGGAATAAATTGATCAAGCGCTCCGTATCGAGGATACATAAAAAAGACATAATCGATGATTTCATTATGTAAAGTCCATATGGCAGCAATCACTAAATGTTTTCCTTTTATTCGATAATATGGAGAATAAAGTAAACCTTGAACAGCCATTCCTAAATGGGAAGCAATTAACATATAGCCTTGCCATGGCAAGTAGCCTGAAACAATCAAGGTTAAGATATTCATGACTACCGCCCAAATCCCATATTTAAATAATGTCATTATCGCCAAAGCCTCAAACAATGGCCAATTTTTTTTGAACAGAAAAGCAATGAGGACGAAAACAAAGAAAAAGCTGGCAGTCGGACTGTCCGGAACAAACGGTAAAAAAATTGGAGGGGTTTCCGCCAATTGATATCCGTACCAATAATAACCGTAGATTGTCCCGATAACATTAATAAATAGCAAGATAACAAGAAATTTTTTCCTTGTTAAAAAATATTGAAAATTTACCACTCGCATCACCTCTATTCTATTATAAACGGATTTAAACGGAACCAAAAACTAATTTCAAATTAGAAGGGTAAGACCTCTTTTTCATATAAGTCAACTGCTGACCAAATGAAATCGAAAGCCTTACCCTAGAAAAAGACCATTATTATTTTTCAATACTTTTAATAAATTCGGCAATTTGTTGCAATTCTTCATCTGTTCCTTGGAAAATTCCCGGTGGCATACTACCCTTTCCATTTTTCGCAATATCTTTAATCTCATCAACCGATAATTTCGTTCCAGCTAAAGGTGGCCCGGAACCGCCTTCCAAATTTCCGCCATGACAGCTTAAACAAGTATTGGCTTCAAGAATTTTATAAGCCGGATCCTCTTTATCGACCTCGACAACTTCACGAATCATCCCTTGTTTTTTGGCCGCTTCCCAATCATGATGAGCGGCGGCTTCCCAAGTTAAATAAAATATAGCGCAAATCGCAAGTAGCATAAATCCCGTAGCAAACGGACGGTCAAGCGGACGCCTTTTTGGTCCCCGATCAAGAAAAGGCGCCAAGAGTAAAGCAGTAAAAGCCAGCCCTGGAATGATAAAAGCACCTAAAATATTATATGGTCCTGATGCAAATGAATACTTTAACAATTGATAAAGAAACAGAAAGTACCAGTCCGGCATCGGTATATAGCTGGTATCCGTCGGGTCGGCAATCCTCTCTAATGGAGGCGGTTCGACAACTACCAGACATAAAAAGCCAATTAAGAAGACAGCCCCGACCATCCATTCTTTCAACAAGAAATCAGGATAGAAAGCTTCTGTTTTTCCGGGATATTCCGAGTAGTCTTTCGGGATATTCGGCTTCCGATTATTGATCGGAACACGAGAATCCCCGACAAACTTCATTCCTTTCCCCCTCTTCATATGTTCCCCTCCTTAATACAAAACAACTTCAACCCATTGAAATTACAGCGGACCTGAAATCCCTTGTTTACGAATCATAAGGAAATGCAAGCCGATTAATCCAAGCAATGCTGCCGGTAAGAAAAATACATGGATGGCAAAGAAACGCGTTAATGTCTCTGCACCAACAATATGTTCATCACCGCTCAGCAATGTTTTTAGCATATCACCAATCAAAGGTGTAGATTGTGCAATATCCAAAGTAACTTTTGTAGCGTTTAGCGCTTTCATATCCCACGGTAACAAGTAACCGGTTAAGCCTAAGGCCAACATGACAAAAAAGATTAAAACCCCAACAATCCAGTTTAACTCCCGGGGCTTTTTATAAGCACCTTGGAAAAATACCCGCAACGTATGTAAAAACATCATAACAATCACAATACTTGCTCCCCAGTGATGCATTCCACGGACAATCTGCCCAAATGCGACCTGATTCTGCAAATAATATACCGATTCCCAAGCACGCTCAATATCCGGAACATAATACATAGATAAGAACATTCCCGACAAAACTTGGATTACAACGACAAAGAAAGTCAAGCCGCCAAAGCAATAAACAAATGCACTGAAATGATGGGCCGGGTTTACGTGCTCAGGTACTTCATGGTCTGCAACATCACGCCATAACGGGGTAATATCTAAACGTTCGTCGATCCAATCATATACTTTGTTTAACACTTTTATGCACCCCTAACCGCACTTGCTCGTCTACTTAAATAAAGCACGCCATCTTTTACCTTATACTTATACCGGTCTAATGGTCCGCGAGGCGGTGTCCCCGGTACATTGGTTCCATCTTTTTCATACAACCCTTTATGGCATGGACAGAAAAATTGATTTGGATGGTCTTTGTTCGAATTCCAGTTAACCGTACAGCCTAAATGTTTACAAACCGGTGAAAGTGCAATAATTTCACCCTTATCATCTTTGTATACCCATGCTGTTTGTGTTACATTGGACGTATACCATCCGTCTTCCTGCTCAAATTGAAAATCGACACGAGTCGGTTCGTTTGTCAATTCATCAACTTTCACGGTTGTTGCAATAAAATCGCCCCCCGCTTCAACCTGTAAAACAGGATCAACTGCCATTCGCAGCATTGGCATCACTGAAGCAGCCGCCATAAACCCGCCTACACCCATTATCGTATAGCTAAGGAATTGGCGCCTTGTTACCCGTTGTTCACTCATCCTACTCCCCTCCAATCTTGCAATTCAATGGGTATACCCCTTTCTATCATAGTCAATTTTTATAATATATCATCATCAAAATTAGGTCAATATAATAAATATTATTAAATAATATTTTATTCAGTTATCAACTTCACAATTCTTATGAACCACTTACATCTTCTGCTGCCTGCCATTTTTCTACAAAAAGATTCAACAATTGTTTAACTTGATTATCGATAATGGCCATTTTATTCGTTCCATCAAGATGTTCAAGCGGAATGGATGGAATCCAAATCAACTCTCCTTTTAACTGTTCAACGATACTTTTCCATGATTGGTCAGAGCTGATAAAGAAAAGATGTTTAAACGATTTCTTAGTCAGTTCGTGATGCCATTTGGTAAGCAACATTTTTTTATCTTGATCGGAAAAGTTTAAAAAATAGACAAATGATGGTAATAGAAGGATTCTCCCTTTAAATTGGCGCTCAATTTCGATTGCAATCATTTGGATGAATTCGCTTCCACTTGCAGCGTCTTTTCCACGTTCATCAAAGGAGATTGGAACCATTGGAATCAGAACGGTATCAATATATTCCTTTGAAAGAGTGAAAGTGGAAAAATCTTGAGCTGTCCAACGCACTCTTTCACCTCCCTTTTCCTAAATCTGTTTCAAAAATAATTTTTTAAGCAAATAAATATCTTTGTTTAATTATAAAGATAGCATAATTTTATACAAATATTTGAATAAATTGTGAACAATTTTAGACATTTTTATGAAACTACTGTTTTATTTTTCCACCTTAACAACGAGTCAAGACCTCCATCTCAAGACTTTCGAGTTTATAAAAGGAAAAGGTGGGACTGCTGCCCATATATGCCCGACTGGTTCAACTAACTTAAAGAAAAAGGTGCCCAACGAACGGGCAAGTTCATTAAAAACTACAAAGAACCCGTGGTCGGACACCTTTTCTATCGATTCAAAATCCGGTTTAACTGTTCGGATAACATGATAAATTCTTCTTTATCTTTCCGGTCCAATGCTTTATCAATTTTTTCCCGAATTTGCTCCAGTTGGAAATTCTTAATGGAGGTTTGTAAGAACTGTTCTGCAAGTTCACGGTCCTTATCCGAAATCTCCAAGTGTTCCGGCATATACGGATTATTCTCAAGAACAAGTGCATAATGATGCGATTTGTGAACTGCCTTAAAGTTCAATTGGATATATATCTCCTGATCACGATTGAGTCGAATATCATGAAAAGATTTTTCAGCATCTGTTGTTAAAATAGAATCTTTGTAAAAACGAAAAGGGACATCATCCACACATTGGGTACTCATTATAATTCCCCGGGGACAAAATTCGGCATGTTCCACAAAATGGACTTTTTCCATCAATTGATCATGGCTCATTAAATAATTTAAAATCCATACACATTCCCGCCTTTTCAATTGATAATGATTAAGAAACCAGCGGATAAATTCTTTTTTCTCATTAACAGATATAGGAGCGGCCATCGACAATCCCTCCTTGTTAAATAAAATTAATTACTTACTGTCTGCTTCCAATCTCTCCAAAACATCCAGATACTCAGCATTCGTTGGGTCCATATTTTGCAGTTTATTAAATACTTCGATAGCTTCATCAAAAATTCCTTCTTCTAACAGAAAAAATCCATAATTTTGTAGAAAGTCACTGTTTTCTTTTAAATATCTATATGCACTACGGTAAGCATTTAATGCCTCAGAATATTGTTCTTCTTTGTCACAACTGACGGCATAATCCCAGAGAAGATCAGGGTCTTCTTCACCTTCCGCTAACAATGGTTCGACTAATTGGATAATCTCTTGATATCGTTCCTGTTTTAAATAAAGCTTATTCAAAGTAAGAAGTGCATCGATATACGAAGGATCCAATTCAATTGCATCCAAGAAAAATTTTTCTGCAGATGATTCATCTCCCAGCTTCAAACTGATTTTACCGGCAAAATAATGAAGTTCTCTTTGATAAGGGTTCACTTTTAACCCGGCTGTTGAAATTTGCAAAGCTTTTTCAAGATCCTCGAGATGTTCATAACTTTTGGCAAGCGGCAGATATAAGCTGTGATAATCAGGATCCAGTTCTTTTACTTCGGTTAATTTTTCAATTGCTTTTTCATATAAACCGGCCTGGTAAGCAGTCAACCCGTAACCAAAAAGCACATCGATATCAAGCTTGTCTTCCAATACATGGTCATAATGATGTATTGCTTTTTCAAATTCTCCTGCTGCCGCATAAGCATCCGCCAGTCGCTGGTGTAAATTGACATGACCGATTTCTTTTGTATCTTTAAGCAGTTGTTCATATTTATAAATCGCTTCAGCAAATTTTCCAATTGAGGCATACAGTTCTGCTAAAGCAAATTGAATGACAGGTTCATCAGGTGCTATTTTTTCTGCCTGTAAAAGTTTTTGTATACTTACTTCAAAAAGCCCTTGGGAATCATATAAATCCGCTTGTAACAAAAGGGCTTGAGCGTAAAATGGGTCTTCCGCGTTAATTTTTTCCAATGTTGATAAAGCTTCATCTTCCCGATCTAACTGGATAAAGACTTCGGCAACCGCTACCAGTAATTCTCCCTCATCCGGGTAACGGTCAAGCAAGCGCTGATAAAGAGTCAATGCCTCTTCCAAAAAACCGAGATGGGTTAATTCCTCAGCAAGGGCGTAGATCTCCTCATCACTACCCTTATTTAAAACTGCATGAAAAATTTTTTCAGCTTCTTTCAATTTTCCTTGCTTCATTAACAGTGTATATTGCTCCGTTTTATTCATCGAACATTGCTCCTTATGACAATAATCAATAACTTTCTATCTATTTTAATTAAGAAAAGCTTTGAATCCAGCTTTGAAAACTGCAAATAATCGGCTAAAAGCGACACGTCCTGTTGCAACACAGGGGCCATACCAAAGTCCGTAGCCAATCAGACAGCCGTAAATTAAATACAGAAATCTAATTTAGCTAAAAAACGACGGACGGTTAATTGTAAATTCTTCGCCATTCTCCAAATTATAATATATCTTTTCTCCTGCCTTGACAATTTTTCCTTTATGCACCGTAACTGCTAATATGAATTTTTTTTCATCGTTCATGAACGAAAAAACAGGATGTTCGTTTCCCGACAAATATAAATTATAGCTTAACTCCCCGCCGGTTTGTAGATAACCTTTCAGCGGATAAATACCGATTTTTTTAAGGACTTGAAGATGTAACGGTGTTTGTTCAGAAAGCGATTCTTCAATATGGGGTATTTTTTCACGTTGTAATATCGATTGCCATGTTTGGAGTAAATCCTCTTTTTCTTTTCCGGAGTTTACGATTACCGGTATAAGCGGACTATTGTAAGGAAATAGGGCTTCACGAATCCATCCCCATGGAATTTTGTACAACTCTCGTTTATCGTTAAATTCAATAAATATCGCCGGTATTTTCTTTCTCTTGCATTTTAAGACAAATGGAACAGTAAAATCTTTAATGGGAATCTTTACAGCAATTGTATAGTCTAAAGGGCTGTTTTTATAAAAGTTCCTTACCTCTTCTATCGCTTGATCAAGTTCATTCACATTTTTTATATAGGCGGAAACGAGAACAGTGGTGCAACCTTTTGCCAAATACCGGGAGATCATATATTGCTCAATTGTAGTATCTTTATCTTGCGGAACACCATCGGCATAAAATACTGAAGTTGAAGTCATAATGAAATCTTTTGCGGACATTTTCATGTATAAGTATTTAGGAAAATTGGGCTGAACGGATAAAATTTTCCCGTTATCAACTAACAGAGAAGTTGTAATAAGCTGATTTTGCTTATACAAATTGGCATTTTCAATAATATATGTCATAAAACCACCTCCAATGGTCTTATGACAAGCTATGAACATGAAAATGATTTTATTCAATTTTTTTTGCTAAAAGTGATTACATATCCATTACATATTAATTACTCTTTTGTAACAAGTTATCATTTTCACAAGGTAATTTCCAGTTTTATATACTCTAGAAAAGTTTGAAGAAACTCGGCGTTCACCGAGTTTTCTTTACTCTATTTTTTGATAAAAAAATGTTTCGATTGGTTCAAGTTTGTATTGACTCGCATTAAAAATTTGTTCTGTACTGCCGACAAATAAGACACCGCCGGGTTTTAACGAAGCACTGAACTTTTTATACAGTGAATTTTTCGCCTCTTCGGTAAAATAAATCAATACATTACGGCATACGATCAAATCAAAGTTTTTATCGAAAGGATCAGCCAAAAGATTATGCTTTTTAAAGGTGATTGTTCTTTTTACTTCCTCATGAATTAAATAGTGATTTTGGTCTTTGAAAAAAAATTTTCTCTTCATCTGCTCGGGAACTTCCTGTAGAGACCGCTCCTGATAGGCCCCAATCTTTGCTTTTTGAATTGCGTTTTCATCAAGATCGGTAGCCAATATTTTAATTTCGGAGAGCGGCAGGAAATTACTTAAAACCATTGCGATTGTATAGGGCTCTTCCCCTGTTGAACAAGCTGCACTCCAAATTTTTAAATTTCTATTTTTGGAAAGTAATTGTGGAATAATTTTTTCCTCCAAAACATCCCATCTTTTTCGATTCCGATAAAATTCCGATACATTAATCGTCATTCGATCGAGAAAAGCATAAAGTAATTCACGGTCTCTTTCCATTCCTTGAAAAAATTCTTGAAAGGAATGAAAACCTTTTTTTTGATATAATGACGTTAATCTTCTTTTCATTTGTGTTTCTTTATATAAAGATAAATCAATCCCTGTTTTCCTCTTCACTTTTTCAATAAACAACCGGTAATCCTGTTCCATTCATTCTTCCTCGTTTCTAAACCACCAGACAATTCTTAGCGAATGATTTCTGATTTCATAAAGTGAAACTTCCATCAGCGGTGGTTTTGTTCATCCACCACTAATGGTTAGTTGAACCAATCGGACCTTTACGGGTAGCTCGTTCCCCACCTATCTTCTTTGTAAACTAGAAAATCTTGAGATAGGGGTGTTTCTACCCGTTAAGGTGGGATATAACGGAAACAGACTGGTGAAGGGATTTCTCGACTAACCTAGTGTTATAAGGTTAGCATTAATAAATCCATCCATCAACTGTTCTTGTATATTTAACCAATTCTTCTTCTTTGAAAAATAAGGAAATTTCCCGTTTTGCACTTTCCAATGAATCAGAGCCGTGGATGATATTTTTACCAACCGTCACACCATAATCGCCACGAATTGTTCCCGGTAACGCATCTTTCGGATTCGTAGCACCCATCATTTGGCGAGCCGTTGCAATAACATTTTCACCTTGCCAAACCATGGCGAATACAGGTCCTGAAGTGATAAATGAAA
This sequence comes from Caldibacillus sp. 210928-DFI.2.18, assembly GCF_020554505.1. NCBI lineage: Bacteria > Bacillati > Bacillota > Bacilli > Caryophanales > Bacillaceae > Caldibacillus > Caldibacillus sp. 210928-DFI.2.18. The sequence goes on along the minus strand of NZ_JAJCHL010000033.1, from coordinate 10,916 downwards.
CCAACTCATCGTAGAAAGGTTTTCCTTTATGTTCACCATAATGTTGTTCTGCCACACTGGTTGGGATTTGCATAAGTTTTGCTCCAACCAATTGAAAACCCTTCCTTTCAAATCTGGAAACAATTTCTCCAATTAATCCTCTTTGTACTCCGTCCGGTTTTACCATTAAAAATGTTTTCTCCATCATTCTCTCTCCATCCATTCGTAGCGTTAATAGTTTTCCAAAAACATATTATCATCTGTTTTCATTGTTTGCAAATAAAGAAAACTCGGCGACTGCCGAGCCTTTAGGCGAGAGCAGAGCCGCAAGAGCACTTATACTTAATTCTTAAAATTTCCAACTACGTCGAATTCGCTTCTTTGCTGGAAATTTATACTTTCTTAACGTATAAGAAAAGCGCAGAGCGCCCTCTAAAATGCTGTCAAAAATTTCGTTTTCCGATGAATTTTAACATGGTTCCTAATAATTTTTTTGTCGGATTTGGCGGTAAAACATTCAATACTTGATTTGCTTTTTGCAAATATAAGTTACTAATTTGCATCGCTTTATTGATCGCACCCGTATTTTTTATTAATTCAATGATTGCAGACAGTTCATCACTATCCATATATTCATTCACTTTTTCAATCTGGGATTTTACATCGGGATTTTTTATGGCAAGAAGGACCGGGAGAGTAATATTCCCTTGCAACAAATCTTCTCCGGCAGGTTTACCCAACTTTGCTTCGGTTGAAGTAAAATCCAATATATCGTCTGTAATTTGGAACGCCATGCCTGCATAATAACCGAACTTTGCCAGTTTGATATGAACATCTCGTGGTACGTCAGCGGCAATTCCTCCAAGTTGACAACTGGCTGCAATTAAAAGTGCCGTTTTTCGTTTAATTCGGCGAAAATAATTTGTAATCGTTTGTTCAAAATTATATTTATCCCGAATTTGTTCGATTTCCCCAATACTCAACTCTACCATCGTCTTTGATAATATTTTGTGGGCTTCTACATTATTTAAGCTAGTTATGATTTCTAAAGCACGTGCCAATATGTAATCACCGGTATACATGGAAATTTTGTTATCCCATTTCGCTTTAACAGTTGGTCGACCTCTTCTCGTATAAGCATCATCTATCACATCATCATGGATTAATGAGGCCATATGTATTAATTCAAGACTGACAGCAACATCTTTAACAATTTGAAAATTATAGTTTCCAAATTTGGCTGATAACAATACAAAAACGGGACGGATTCTCTTTCCCCCCGCCTGCAAATAATGCAAGGAAGATTCTTTTAACAGCTGCGAATGTGCATCCAATACGTATTCCAATTCATTTTCAATCTTTTTTAAATCATTATTTAATATTGTATATACCGTTTTATAGTTCATATGTACCACCCAGCTTGACTAAAGCCTACTCCAGCCCTTTATATCCTAAGTGTAAAGCTGCAACTCCGCCAAAATATTTTTTATAGGTTACATGATCAAATCCCGCCGCTTCAAACATCGACGCCAATTTTTTCGCATCCGGAAACGCTCTTGCCGATTCTTGCAACCACGAATACTCTTGATAGCTTTTGGCAAACAACTTCCCGAATAGCGGCATAATGTAATGAAAATAAAAATAATATATTTGTCTGAAACCGAACATTGTCGGTTGGGAAGTTTCAAGGCAGGCAACGACTCCCCCCGGCTTTAAAACCCGGTGCATCTCCCGGAGAACCTGCATATAATCAGGGACATTTCTAAGGCCAAATCCAATCGTGACGTATTCAAAACTGTTATCGGGAAATGGTAGTTCCATTGCATTTCCTTGAACGAGTTTGGCATTATGAATATGTTCTTTGACTAGCTTTTCCCTTCCAACTTTTAACATATTTTCACTGAAATCGAGTCCTATGACTTCCCCGTTTTCCCCGATTGCCTTGCTCATTGCAATCGTCCAGTCAGCAGTACCACAGCAAACATCCAGCGCCTTTTTCCCCTTCTGAACGTTCATCTGTTTCATCGTATCTTTCCGCCAGCGAATATGTTGCCTAAAACTAATAATCGAGTTCATCTTGTCATATTGTTGATAGATATTTTCAAACACCCGGTGAACTTTTTCTTCTTTCGATTGTTCCATCTACAACGACTCCCTTTACCGGTCAATTTCAAGAAATGAAGGTAGAATTGACATTATTTTTATTGAACGCAATCAACTCAAGAAAATCTTCAATTAAGGATGGTTCTTTCACCATTTCAATAAGTTGGCTGTACATGGAATCTATATACGCATCGATTTGTTTTCCTACAAAGCGATTCAATTTTTCACCTTTTAAGTTGCTATGTTCTACCAAATCATTTTCCTTAATGTAATTCATGTACTTTTCTTTTTCTTTAATGATTTGGTTAATATGTAACCAATTGCTTGATAGCAGTTCTGAAATCGGATGATGAAAATAGCGGGCCAATTTTTGATAAATAGCCGTTTCTTTCTTCATCATGCAAGACATATATTCCTCAAAAGAATGCACTTCTTTGTTATAAATACGAATTTTGTTTTCGTTAACAATTTTAATCCCTTCCGCAAGATTGCGGATCATTTGGATATTTGGTAAATGAGACAAAGAGTAATAATATAAACCGCTATAAAAGTCACCCGCAAGCACGGTTAATTGACGCTTTTTATGCTGCATGTATTCATCATCATTTTTAACAAGATCATGGGTATCAAGGGCAATTTGAATAAACATCACTGAAGTAGCATATGTTTCAAACTGAGCTCTCGGCAAATCTTGAAAACGTAAGATGGATAAGAGTAAGTAGAGTTTATCATTATCAATCTCCGGCAGTTCCAATTGACTAGATAAAAATGAATGATGAATTTTGTTATATATTTTTTCTTTCATCTCCGTAATATACTTTTTCGAAAATTGCACAAAATCACCCTCAAATACCGTTCTTGTTTAATATTGGTTCATTGATTTAAAATTTTTGTATCCATGCAAATAACCTGATTTGTTCTGATTGAAGCGAGCACAAAGCTAATTTCCATTTTTGCAATCATCATTTTGTCAAAAGTTTCTTTTCTACTTTTAAACCCGAAAAGCAAACTATCACAATTATATCACAAGTTTTTCCGTTTTTTGAAAGGCATTTTATATTATTCGAAACACAAAAGAGTGTTTATTTACTGTCACTGAAAACTTCGCCATAAGCTGAAATGATTTGAGATTTACCGCGAACTTTTATCGCTGAAGTATGATCCGTAAATTGTGCGATCATTACTTCCCCTTTATCCAACTTTTCTGAATGGTGGAAGCGTGTGTCTTGCCCCCTGGTTAACCCGATAACGTTTACCCCATCATCCAATGCCTTGATGATTACATAATCATTTGTGATTGTATGCTTATCCATACCAAAGCCCCCTTGAAAGTTATTTAATCAAAGACAAGACTTCTTTTCTTTTTTCTGCATCTGTATCAAAACAACCTCTTGCTACTGTTGTCACCGTCTTTGAACCCGGTTTTTTTACCCCGCGCATTGTCATGCACATATGCTCTGCTTCAACAACGACCATAACCCCCAATGGGTCCAGTTTTTCCATTATGCTGTCAGCAACTAAGCGAGTAATTCTTTCTTGGAGTTGCGGCCTTTTGGCAACCGCTTCAACAGCTCTTGCCAGTTTGCTTAATCCGGTAATTTTCCCGTTTCTTGGAATATAGGCAACATGTACATGTCCGAAGAACGGAACAAGATGATGTTCACACATTGAATAAAACGGTATATCTTTAACGAGGACAAGCTCCTCAGTTTCTTCATGAAAAACTGTATTAAAGTATTCTCTCGGATCTATATTAAGCCCATGAAACATCTCTGCATACATTTTTGCAACTCGTTTTGGCGTGTCTAGTAAGCCTTCACGATTCGGATCTTCACCTATTCCCTCAAGGATAAGACGAACCCCTTTTTCAATTTGTTCCAGATTCATCTCTTTCATCGTATGTTCCTCCCTATATGAACTGCAAATTCCTGATAGATTATAATTAAAACAAACAATATTTAATTTTAATCTATTTCATATTAGCACATTGGAACATATGGGGCAAAAAAGAAAGACCGTAAAAAAAACGCTTAATAAAGTGAAACTTCCATCAGTGGGGCTCTGTTAGTTGAACCAATCTGATGCATAGGGCAGCCCGTCCTCATCTATCTTCTTTGTAAATTCGAAAATCTTGAGGTAGAGGTCTTGACTCGCCGTTAAGATGGGAAAAATTCCGTGGAAAAACGAAAGGACCTGTATATGTAATGACATACAGGTCCATTTAAATTACAATTTTATGTAATTATTTGACTGCTTCTTTAAGAGCTTTCCCAGGTTTGAATGCAGGAACTTTACTTGCTGCGATTTCAATTTCTTCACCGGTTTGCGGGTTCCGACCTTTACGAGCAGAACGTTCACGAACCTCGAAATTACCAAATCCGATTAGTTGGACTTTATCGCCTTCTTTTAAAGCATTAAGAATTGAGTCAAAAACAGCATCAACTGCTTTCGCCGCATCTTTTTTAGAAAGTTCAGCAGCTTCAGCAACTGCGCTTACTAATTCAGTTTTGTTCATGCCATTCACCTCCTCCCAATAAAGTGGTGCAATATATGGATTGCAACTCATTTTTAAAATTATACTTGTTCTTTTTTCCATAATTGAAAAGTGAAACAAGAACAATTCTGTTAAAAGATTATCACAACATTTCTATCATAGCAAGGTTTAATCAGAAAACAATCCAAATTTTTCTAGTTTTAATCAATTTTCTTGTCTAAGGTTCATTTTATATCATGTACAGGTGGTTATTTATATCCTTTTGCCCGTAAAGTAACACGAATAAAGTTCCATCATTCAGACGGTCTATATTCACTTTTTCCACTTTTTTGTCATTTTAAACATAAAATACATTTTCGTTTACAGAAATTAACGTTGGGCGTGCTGAACTAGACAATAAACTTGCCTATAGACTAGTCACCCGTATTTTTTATTTTCATTCATATACCATGAAAAAAGACCCCATTCTCTCTGGAGTCTATCGAAACTATAAAATAATAGCAATCAATCCGCCTGATCCTTCATTGATGATTCGTTCCAATGTTTCTTTTAATTTATACCGGGCATTTTCCGGCATTAATGCAAGTTTTGCTTGAATTCCTTCTCGGACAATCGAATTCAAATTTCTACCAAAAATATCTGAATTCCAGATTGATAAAGGATCATCCTCAAAATCTTGCATTAAGTAACGGACAAGCTCTTCACTTTGCTTTTCCGTCCCAATAATCGGAGCAAATTCACTCTCTACATCGACTTTTATCATATGAATGCTTGGTGCCACGGCTTTTAAACGGACACCGAATCTGGAGCCTTGGCGAATAATTTCCGGTTCATCCAAACTCATATCCTCAATGGATGGTGCAGCGATCCCATATCCGGTTTGTTTCACCATTTTCAACGCATCGGCAATTTGATCATATTCCTTTTTCGCATGAGCAAAATTTTGCATTAATTCAAGAAGATGGTCTTTCCCGCGAATTTCAACGCCGACAATTTCTTTCAACACTTGATCATACAGTTCATCAGGTGCATGTAAATCAATTTCCGCAATCCCTTGCCCCATTTCAATTCCGGCAAGTCCCGCCCGCTCAATAAAGTCAAATTCAGTAAATGATTGAACGACACGGTCCACATCTCTTAATCTCTTAATATCTTTCACCGTTTCTTTTACTGCCTCTTGATAACTTGTTCTTAACCAATGACCTTCTTTTAATACCATTACCCAACTCGGCAAGTTGACATTGACTTCAAGAACAGGAAACTCGAATAATGTTTCTTTTAAAACATTATGAACATCTGCTTCCCGCATATTTTCCACACTCATGGCAAGCACAGGGATATCATATTTTTCTTGAAGCTCCAGTCTTAATTGTTCCGTTTCAGGGAAATGAGGCTTTGTCGAGTTGATGATAATAATGAAGGGCTTTCCAACCTCTTTCAATTCTGTAACAACCCGTTCTTCTGCTTCAACATAATTATCCCGTGGAATTTCTCCGATTGTTCCGTCTGTCGTTATAACAACGCCGATTGTTGAATGCTCTTGAATAACTTTACGGGTACCAATTTCCGCCGCCTCATGAAATGGAATCGGTTCTTCATACCATGGTGTGTTGATCATTCTCGGGCCGTTTTCATCTTCATACCCTTTTGCTCCCGGTACGGTATAACCGACACAATCGACGAGGCGAACATTTACATCCAATCCCTCATCCACATGAACAGTCACCGCTTGATTCGGTACAAATTTCGGTTCAGTTGTCATAATTGTTTTACCAGCTGCACTTTGAGGGAGCTCATCTTGGGCCCGTGCCCGCTCTGCCTCATGTTCAATATTTGGTAAAACGACGAGTTCCATAAATTTTTTGATAAATGTGGATTTTCCTGTTCGAACGGCACCGACAACACCAATATAAATATCACCGCCAGTACGTTCGGCAATGTCTTTAAAAATATCGAACTTTTCCAAAAAATCCCCTCCCGTTCCTCGATTGCTGGGATATTTAATCCGGTTTTTACTCCTATGGACATTATATATTTATGTTGTTGTCCACTTAACTTATGACTATTATTTTATTTGTTTTATATTTTTTACCCTCCCTGCCTGCAAAAAATATATAACCCCTCTCCTACAATATATTGTAAAAAAGAGGGGTTATTCCTGTTTTTTATACTTTTTGAAAGATTAACTTTTCAACAATGTAGTAAATTCCAAGGATAGCGAAAAATTTTTTGATAAATGCATATAGGAGTCAGAACAACTGAAAATCGCTTAAATTTTTTAACTGTGCATCGTAACTCACTTCATTCCTTTTTCTCCATAAAAACCGGTTTCCCTTGTTCATCAATTGTATACGGAAGAGAATAGGCCGGTACAAAAATAGATTGCTCCGCCAACATTATTCGAATATCTTCACCCGGTTTTACTTTTGAAAGTTTACCTGTTTCCCATAGTTGGTAAAGGTCATTTGTATAATCGACATAAATCTCACCCTCACCGGACATAATCAAAGGCAAGTTCTTTCCGGTATAGGGACTTTCTATCATTGGATCTTCTTCAAATCCTAATTTCTTATAGTCTAAAGAAAATGCGTTTTTACCGATTACTTCTTTAAACGGAGGATATTCTTTAGATACTAAACGGTAATTTACCTCTCTAATTTTCTCAGCAATTCGTAAATCAAAAATTTTGACGGTCGGGTTCGTTTCCGGATTCATAATAACGTACTGGAACACGCCACCATTTTCATAAGCATTTTTCGGGATTTCCGATAAATATTGCGGGACAATCCGTTTGAAATCAACCAAATATTTCATAAACATGTCTGTTTCGTCATCTTTATTTTTTATCGGTAAAATTCCGTCAGTATCTTGATAATAGTTATCTACCGCTTTTTGAACAGCTTCAACTTCCACTTCATTCGGTAAACGTTTTGCCTGATCGTCTTCCGGATATAAACACCCGCTGAGTATAAAACAAATGCTCATAATCGTAAAAAGGAATATTGCTTTTTTCACCCTGTTATTTCACATCCCCGCATGTCCAAATGGTTATTGTTTTATTCAGTTAACGACAGTTAAAATAGGAATACTTGAAAAATTTCATTCAATCGTTGGACCGGAAAAAACGATAATAAAGATAATGATACCGGAGTAAATCATCAATCCGTATGCAACAAAGGCCGTCAGTATTCGTAAAAGTCTCATTTTCAATTTATAGCGGCTTAAATAAATGAGAACGATGGAAAGAAACATAAAACCCATAGCCGCAAATGATATCCACATTTTTGTTAAGGCTAAAGACAACCTGTTCACCCCTTTTTGAGTATTTCAATAATTATAAAGTGTTTTTCGTCATCCATTCTATCATAATTTTAATAAACTGTATTGAAATATGTACATGCATCTCTGTTGTTAACGAACAAAAAGAAAAAGCTGAATGAAGCGGAGGCGTACACTTCTTTCAGCTTATCAGACAATTAATACCCAACCCTCGTTAAAACACACCATATTCTATGCACAAATAAAATATTCTGTATCCTCGAAGGCCTATTTTCATTGAAATATTCCATCTTCGTAATCGTGAAGATCATTCATTTTCTAAAATGTTGACTAAATCCTCCATCTCATGTGTCTTTTTTCTTGTCATTAATTCATCAACAGCTGCTTTCGGATTTAAATTTTCAAACAGCACTTTATATAATATGATTGAAATTGGCATATTGACTTGATATTTTTCTGCCAACTGATAGACTGCTTTTGTTGTGCGAACTCCTTCAACCGTTTGTCCCATGTTATGTAAAATCTCCTGCAAGCTTTCTCCTTTACCTAATGCGTTTCCGGCTCGCCAGTTTCTCGAATGCACACTCGTACATGTTACAATTAAATCACCAATTCCGGTCAATCCGGAAAAAGTGAGTGGATTCGCCCCCATCTTTGTCCCAAGACGGGCAATTTCGGCAAGTCCTCTTGTCATTAATGCGGCTTTGGCATTATCCCCATAACCGAGTCCATCTGAAATACCTGCTGCAAGGGCAATAATATTTTTCAATGCCCCGCCGATTTCAACACCGATTACATCCGGATTTGTATAGACCCGGAAATTCGTATTCATAAATAATTCTTGAACCATTTCAGCTGCTGCAAGATTTTCCGAAGCAACTGCAACCGTTGTCGGGTGGCGCAGACTTACTTCCTCAGCATGGGAAGGCCCGGACAGAACGACAATATCTTTCAATAGATATTCAGGAACTTCCTCTTTAATTATTTCGGAAACGCGCTTTAAAGAACCGGGTTCAATTCCTTTACATACATGAATAATCGTAACCGGATTCTTTATATAATTTAATAATTTTTTCATCACTTCCCGGACAGCTTTTGTAGGGACTGCGACAATAATGATTTCACAGTTTTTAATTGCTTCCTCTAAATCATGATAAGCAATTATCGTTTCCGGCAGTAAAATGTCCGGTAAATAATTTTCATTCATTTTCGTTCGATTGATTTTTTCTGCTTGTTCCTTATGATAACTCCATAACCGTACATCATGCCCGTTGTCGGCAAGAACAAGGGAAAGTGCAGTTCCCCAGCTTCCGGCACCTAATACGGTTAACGTTTTATTCGTCATTTTCTCCACTCCTTTATTTTCTAGCCCGCGGAATGATTCTAATCGGGGTTCCTAAAAATCCGAAAGCGTCCCGGATCCGATTTTCTAAAAAACGTTCATAGGAAAAATGCAGTAATTCCGGGTCATTTACAAACAAAACAAAAGTTGGAGGCTTTACGGATACTTGGGTTATATAATAGATTTTCAGCCGTTTCCCTTTGTCCGTTGGTGTCGGATTCATGGCAACCGCATCCATAATCACATCGTTTAACACATTCGTTTGTACTCTCAGTGAATGATTTTCACTGACGAGTTTAATCATCGGGATCAATGTATGTAACCTCTTTTTTGTTTTTGCGGAAACAAAAATGATCGGTGCATAATCAAGAAATAAAAATTGATTACGTATTTTCTTTTCAAATTCATTCATTGTTTTTTCATCTTTTTCAATGGCATCCCATTTATTAACGACGATGATGACTCCGCGTCCGGCCTCGTGAGGTAACCCCGCAATCCGTTTATCTTGTTCAATAATTCCTTCTTCAGCATCGATAACAACCAGAACAACATCAGAACGTTCAATTGCTCTTAACGCACGGAGGACCGAATATTTTTCCGTACTCTCATAAACTTTCCCTTTTTTACGAATTCCTGCCGTATCCATTATGACATAGTTTTGCCCTTCATATGTATAAGGCGAATCGACCGCATCTCTTGTTGTCCCGGCAATATCACTGACAATTACCCGTTCTTCACCCAATATTGCATTGACTAAAGAAGATTTACCGACATTCGGGCGGCCAATTAATGAAAATTTAATAACATCCTCGTCGTAATCCGCATCAGCTTTATTTGGAAAATGTTTCACAACTTCATCGAGTAAATCACCAAGACCAAGACCATGACTTCCGGAAATCGGAAACGGGTCCCCGAATCCTAATGAGTAGAAATCATAAATTTGATCACGCATTTCCGGATTATCCACTTTATTGACCGCTAAAACAACCGGTTTCTTTGAACGGTATAATATTTTCGCCACCTCTTCATCAGTCGCCGTCACACCGTCTCGACCGCTTGTTATCATAATGATCACATCTGCTTCATCAATGGCAATTTGTGCCTGCCAGCGGATTTGTTCGAGGAACGGTTCGTCTCCGATATCAATTCCACCGGTGTCGATAATATTAAATTCAACATTTAACCATTCTCCTTTTCCGTAAATACGGTCTCTTGTCACACCGGGCACATCTTCCTCAATTGAAATACGTTCCCCGACGATTCTGTTAAATATTGTTGATTTACCGACATTTGGCCTGCCAACTATAGCTACTACTGGCATTGACATATTCTTCACCTCTTCATCACTTTCTTAAGATTCTTTCATGACTATTTTAATGGAATGGCAAGTTTCAAAGAATTTCAATTAATTATCCCCATGCAAAATATCTGGATTGAAGTGAATCATCAATATGCTATCCATCTATTTATATAAATGATAGAAAATAAACCCTTCTAGCCATAAAGAAGGGTTTAATCCATCCGTCTTCCATTTACAAATTATCCGAAGAAAATGTCCCAATATATTTTACCAAATTATAACTCATTTGCCAAATTGGATTAATGTTTTACGATAATCATGATTTCATCAGTTATTTTATGGGCAATTCCATCTAAAATCGGTTCGGGAGTTTGACACTTGTGTTATGCAAAAAATTTCCAAAAAGCCCATTAAATGGG
>NZ_JAJCHL010000316.1:0-204 GCF_020554505.1 Caldibacillus sp. 210928-DFI.2.18 | reverse complement strand
CCATTTAATGGGCTTTTTGGAAATTTTTTGCATAACACAAGTGTCAAACTCCCGGATCAATGTATTGAAATATTCCTTCATAGCACCCCTCCTGGAATCAAATTCATTATAGCATACCAATTTTCCGCTTACCTTTCTTTTTAACGAATTTTTCACATTTTGATTAAATGGCAACAACAAAGTTTGACATCTTTTGATGAATAT
>NZ_JAJCHL010000315.1:0-207 GCF_020554505.1 Caldibacillus sp. 210928-DFI.2.18 | reverse complement strand
TCGTCGCCAAAAAAGGGAGTTTCCCGGCTCAAAACGACGACGAGAACAAGTCTCGTCGCCAAAAAATCGAGTTTTCTGCCCAAAAATAGCGACGAGATTAGGGCTCGTCGCCAAAAACACGACTTTCTCACCCAAAACGACGACGAGATTAGGTCTCGTCGCCAAAAACATGACTTTCTGACCTAAAAACGACGACGAGAACAAGTC
>NZ_JAJCHL010000032.1:0-36118 GCF_020554505.1 Caldibacillus sp. 210928-DFI.2.18 | reverse complement strand
ACATTAAAGGGGAGCTAGTTTCTCAGTCGCTGGCGCTCGGAGCTAGACAATAAAATTAATTTCAAACTATTTACTTGTATTTTTATACTTTCTTATCTTTTTAAAAAAGGAAGCCCCTGCTACAAGGCTTCCAACTTCATTCCTTCGTATATTATCTAACTGCTTCCACAATGCTCCCTCGATGTTGAATCGTCGCTTGTGCCGCGGCAAGACGAGCTAACGGAACGCGGTATGGTGAGCAGCTGACATAATCGAGACCGGCTAAATAGCAAAATTCAATCGAGCTCTTTTCACCGCCATGTTCGCCACATATTCCGGTTTTCAAGTTCCTCTTCGTTTTTCGACCGAGCGTGACCCCCATTTCAATCAGCTTGCCGACACCTTCCCGATCCAATACGGCAAACGGATTTTCCGGCAGTACTTTTTGTTCAATATATGTTTGTAAAAATTTTCCTTCTGCATCATCGCGGCTAAAACCAAATGTTGTTTGCGTCAAATCGTTCGTCCCAAAAGAGAAGAAATCCGCTTGCTCGGCAATTCGATCGGCAGTTAATGCGGCCCGCGGCACTTCAATCATCGTTCCAACTAAATAATCAAAATAAACACCGGTAGCACTCATCACTTGTTCTGCCGTCTCCTCAACAAGTTGGCGCATCCGCTTTAATTCATTGACATGACCAACAAGCGGAATCATGATTTCCGGTTTGACCGGTATTCCTTTTTCCGTTACTTTCACTGCTGCATTAATAATAGCCCGAACTTGCATTTCATATATTTCCGGGTAAATAATGCCCAAACGACAACCGCGGTGACCAAGCATCGGATTAAATTCCGCCAATTGATTCACCTTTTTCAACAGCCGCTCTTTCTCGGCTAACTCCGGTGAATCCGGTGCAGTTAATTGCAATTTGGTCACTTCAACCAATAATTCCTCTTTATCCGGTAAAAATTCATGCATTGGCGGGTCCAACAGGCGAATGGTAACCGGATGACCTTCCATCGCTTCAAAAATTCCTTCAAAGTCGCCTTGTTGCATGATGAGCAATTGATCAAGGAAACCCTTACGATCCTCATAGTTTTCAGCCAAAATCATACTTTGCACAATCGGGATGCGTTTCGGGTCCATAAACATATGTTCGGTTCGGCATAACCCTATCCCGCCGGCTCCGAATTCGAAAGCTTTCCGGGCATCTACCGGGTTATCGGCATTGGCACGGACACCGATTTCTCGAACTTGATCCGCCCAGGAAAGTAACAACTTAAATTCTTCAGACAATTGCGGTTCAATCATTTCTATTCCGCCAAGCATAATTTCCCCGGTCGAACCGTCAATTGTAATTATATCCCCATAATTGACAACGGTATCGCCAACCGTAAACAGCTTATTCTTCAAATCTATTTTCAAAGATTCACAGCCGCAAATACAAGCTTTCCCCATTCCTCTCGCCACAACAGCAGCATGACTCGTCATCCCGCCGCGACTCGTGACAACAGCCTCGGCTGCGACAATCCCGTGAATATCATCCGGCGTTGTTTCCGGACGAACAAGAATCACCTTTTTCCCTTCTTTCCCAAGTTGTTCTGCCTCATCTGCATCAAAAACAACTGCTCCCGTTGCTGCCCCCGGTGACGCCGGAAGTCCTTTTGTCAGTGGTACTCGTTTAGCCGTTTGATCAATTCGTCGATGTAGTAACTGATTTAGCTGTTCGGGATCAACCCGTAAAATTGCCGTTTCCTTATCAATAATCCCTTCCCGAACCATATCAACGGAAATTTGAACAGCCGCTTGTGCCGTCCGTTTTCCGTTTCTTGTTTGTAAAATAAATAATTCACCGCGTTCTATAGTAAACTCAATATCTTGCATATCTTGATAATGTTTTTCTAATAATTGGCAAGTTGCCAACAGTTTTTTATATACATCCGGCATCTCTTTTTCTAAAACATGAATCGCTTCAGGCGTCCTGATGCCGGCCACAACATCTTCCCCTTGAGCATTCATTAAATATTCACCGTATAGTTGATGCTCACCGGTAGATGGATTACGGGTAAAGGCCACCCCGGTACCGGAGTCAATTCCCATATTTCCGAAAACCATGCTTTGTACATTTACAGCTGTTCCCAAACTGTCCGGGATTTTATGAATACGACGGTAAACAATGGCTCGTTGATTGTTCCAAGAATCGAATACGGCACGGATTGCTAAAAACAATTGTTCTTGCGGATTTTGCGGGAATTCAATCTTTTTCTGCCTTTTCACAATCGCTTTGTAGCCGGCAATTACTTCTTGCCAATCTTCTGCCGTTAATTCCGGATCAACCTTATACCCTTTTTTCTCCCTTGTTTCTTCTAAAAATTGTTCAAAATAAAAAAGGTCAATTCCTAACACCACATTACTAAACATTTGAATAAAGCGACGGTATGAATCGTACGCAAATCGTTCATTATTTGTCAGTCTTGCCACCGCTTTAACCGTTTCATCATTCATGCCGAGATTCAACACCGTATCCATCATCCCCGGCATGGAGAAGACGGAACCGGATCGAACGGAAACAAGCAGCGGGTTCGTCACGTCTCCTAATTTTTTCCCGGTTTTTTCTTCAAGTTGTTCGAGTGCAACTAAAATCTGTTGTTCAACCGTATCCGATATTTTTTTACCTGCTTTATAATAATCATTGCAAGCTTGTGTTGAAATGGTAAAACCGAATGGAACCGGTAAACCGATATTGGTCATTTCAGCCAAGTTAGCACCTTTTCCTCCAAGGATGTTGCGCATATCACTGTTTCCTTCATTGAACAAGTAGACATATTTCTCCATTCTACAGTCCCCTTCCTCTTTTCAAAGTATGTATGATTAAATTGGCTGTCTCTTCAATTGCTTTATTCGAAACATCAATAATTGGGCAGCCAATCCGTTTCATGATCCTGTCGGCATAATCCAATTCTTCAAAAATTCGTTCCATACTTGCATAGTTTGACTCTGCATTTAACCCCATGGATTTCAATCGTTCTTTACGGACTTCATTTAACTTTTCCGGGCTAATTGTTAAACCGACACATTTGCTTCTCGGAATTTCAAAAATTTCTTTTGGCGGCGCGACTTCCGGAACGATCGGAACATTGGCCACCCGATATCCGTGGTGGGCCAGATACATGGCAAGCGGTGTTTTCGATGTACGGGAAACACCAATTAAAACCAAATCAGCCCATTTTAAACCACGAGGGTCTTTCCCGTCATCATATTTGACCGAAAACTCGATGGCCTCAATTTTTTTAAAATACGCTTCATCCATTCGTCTAATTAATTTTGGCTGATGTTTTGCTTCCTGTTTAAAAAAGTCCTCAAATACATGAAGGAGCGGGCTAAGCAAGTCAACAGAAAAAATACCTTTTTCAGCCGAACGGCGATCTAAATATTCCTTTAGCTCAGGGATAACAAGAGTGTAAGCAATCAGTGAATTCAATTCATCAACTGAATTTATTGCTTCATCAATGTCTTGAGTAGATTCAATAAACGAATGCCGATTAATTTCCACATGACCTCCGTTAAATTGACTGGCAACAGCTTTTACGACTAATTCCGCTGTTTCGCCGACCGAATCTGATACAACATGAACTACTTTTTGTCGGGTAATAACTTTCTCCCCCTTTATTAAAATTCTAGTGAACAAGCTAACTTTATTTAACTACAGGTCACATTATATCACACATTTTTTATTATTTTCCATCATTTTTTTGACCCATCATATAAATATGATACTATATTTTATAATTAGTATATCATATTTGTCAAAAAATCAGTTGTCCTTTTTGCAAAATAATAAAGTTCCACCAAAATAGCCGGCAAAACTTCCTTCTGGTCTATGAATACAAATTAACTTGTTCACCTTTATCTTAAGAAAGTGCCACAAACAGCATAGGTTCGTTTCCTTCTTTATTATAAAGAGAAATTTTTAATCACAAAAACCGAACATTTATGCCAAATTAATTTTTAATGTTCGATAATTCCGTTGACAAAGTCCTTCTGTAATTGTTAAGATATACTTGAATTCAAAACAAATATGTTTTCTCTCATATAATGATGGGAATATGGCCCATAAGTCTCTACCCAATGACCGTAAATCATTGGACTATGAGAGAAAGTAGTTCAAAACGGATTATCCCGGACATGTTGTGCATATTTTTGCCGTATGTCCTCTTTCCTGACCCGGTATTGACTGCTTTCTCTTAGTGAGGGAGGTTGTCAATACCGGGTTTTTCTATTTATCTATTTAAAGAATCGAGGGGAACACTTGTGAAGCCACTTGTCGGAGTCATTATGGGAAGCACATCGGACTGGGAAACAATGAAACATACATGTGATGTACTTGAACAATTGGAAATTCCTTATATAAAAAAAGTGGTCTCAGCTCACAGAACACCGGACCTCATGTTCTCTTTTGCAGAAACGGCAAGAGATGAAGGCTTGAAAGTGATTATTGCCGGAGCCGGTGGAGCTGCCCATCTACCCGGTATGGTTGCCGCCAAAACGACACTTCCCGTTATTGGCGTACCTGTTCAATCAAAGGCATTAAATGGATTGGATTCGCTATTATCAATTGTCCAAATGCCTGCCGGAGTCCCTGTCGCAACGGTCGCAATCGGTGTTGCCGGTGCAAAGAACGCCGGACTGCTTGCGGCACAAATTTTATCTGCCTTTGACAACGAAATCGCCGCAAAACTTCATCATTTGCGGGAAGAAGCAAAAAACAGTGTCCTAGAAAGTAGTGATCAGCTTGTTTAAAACGATTTTACCCGGACAAGCAATTGGTGTGATCGGCGGAGGTCAACTCGGACAAATGATGACATTGGCGGCAAAATCAATGGGTTTTCGCGTCATCGTCCTTGATCCGACACCAAATAGTCCATGCGGTCAAGTAGCTGATGAACAAATTGTGGCAGCTTACAATGATTTAGCGGCCGTTAAAATACTGGCTGAAAAAAGTGACGTCATCACCTATGAATTTGAAAATATTGACACGAATGCACTGAGTTGGTTAACAAACCATGCATATGTCCCTCAAGGAACGGAAATTTTACGGGTAACCCAAAACCGAATTTATGAAAAAGCGACCATTCAGAAGGCGGGCGTCCCTGTTGTCCCATACGAGGTCATTCTCAATCAAACGGAACTCGAACACGGACTGGAAAATCTAGGATACCCTGCAGTTTTAAAAACGGCTACAGGCGGATATGACGGCAAAGGACAGTTGGTCATAAAAACGGAACATGATCGGATTTTTGCAGCCTCCTTACTTTCCACCGGACCTTGTGTGTTAGAACAATGGATTCCGTTTACAAAAGAAGTTTCAGTAATTGTCTCAAAAAATCCGGATGGGGAAACGGCGGTCTTTCCAGTCGCTGAAAATATTCATTGCAACAATATTTTACATCAAACCATCGTTCCGGCACGAATTGATAAAGAAACGGAAGAAAAAGCGATGGCGGCTGCTAAAAAAATTGCTGAGTTTCTTCATTTAATTGGCACATTGGCGGTAGAAATGTTTGTTACGGAAGATGGAGAAATTTATATAAATGAACTCGCACCAAGACCCCACAACTCCGGTCATTATTCGATTGAAGCCTGCATGACATCCCAATTCGAGCAACATATTCGGGCCATTTGTAATTTGCCGCTCGGTTCAACGGCACTTTTGAAACCGGCTGTCATGGTGAATATTTTAGGCGAACATCTCGAACCATTGCTGGAAAATCTTCATCATTTTAAACATTGGAAGATTCATTTATACGGAAAAAACGAAGCAAAACCGGGACGAAAAATGGGGCATCTCACCCGTCTATGTAACGATACAGATGAAGCCTTACAAGAACTGGAAGAAAACAATATTTGGTGAATCCTAACGGGGACCCGGGACCGGGAAAAAGTCATTTCTGACAAGAACTGGAGGAAAACATTACTTGGTAAATCTATTCACTTGTAACAGCTAAACTTCTCGGTGCATCCACCATTTGTATCACCTACTTCAAGAACATAGCTGCCGGAAGAAAATAAATACGGGGGAAATAAAATGATCAAAAAAGAGGCCTTATATGAAGGAAAAGCTAAACGAATTTATGCCACCGATGATGAAAATATTGTTTGGGTTGAGTATAAAGATTCTGCCACCGCTTTTAACGGTGTAAAAAAAGCCGAAATCACCGGAAAGGGTCGTTTAAATAACGAGATTACCAGTTTGCTTTTTTTCCTGTTAACAGAAAAAGGAATTGCCAATCATTTTATAAAAAAAGTTTCCGACCACGAACAATTAGTCAAACGGGTAAAAATCATCCCACTTGAAGTCATCGTCAGAAACTATGCGGCCGGAAGTTTTTCAAAACATTTCGGAGTCGATGAAGGGAAAAGGTTGAAACGCCCGATTGTCGAGTTCTGCCTAAAAAATGATGAACTCGGTGACCCGCCGATTACCGATGACCAAATTGAAGTATTGGAAATTGCAAGCACAGATATTATCGAAACTTTAAAAACCTTGGCCTTGAAAATCAATGACATATTAACCGAGTTTTTTAAAGAATGCCGTTTAAAGCTGGTCGATTTTAAATTGGAATTTGGCATAGATGCGGACGGCAATATTTTGCTTGCCGACGAAATTTCCCCGGATACATGCCGGCTTTGGGATATCGATACAAATGAAAAGTTAGATAAAGATCTATTTCGCCAAGACCTCGGCAATTTAATTGACGCCTATGAAACGATTTTACAAAGACTGGGAGGAAAACAACATGTATAAGGTAAAGGTCTATGTTACGTTGAAGGAAAGTGTGCTTGACCCTCAAGGGACTGCTGTCAAAAAATCGCTCCGTATGATGGGTTACGACGATGTCAATGATGTTCGAATCGGAAAATATATGGAACTAACAATTGGGGAAACAGCAGATCAATTAGACGCAATGATTGAAGAAATTTGTTCAAAATTGCTTGCCAATCCGGTTATTGAAGATTATCGATATGAAATTGAGGAGTGTGTGCCCCAATGAAATTTGCCGTGATTGTTTTCCCCGGCTCTAATTGTGACATTGATATGTACCATGCGGTTATTGATGAACTCGGTGAAGAAGCGGAATATGTCTGGCATGATGAAACAAATTTAGACCGCTTTGATGCCATTCTTCTCCCGGGTGGCTTCTCATTCGGCGATTATTTGCGGACCGGTGCCATCGCCCGCTTCAGTCCCGTGATGAATGAAGTCGTCAAAGCCGCTGAACTCGGAAAACCGGTCTTAGGTGTCTGCAATGGGTTCCAAATTTTGCTTGAAGCCGGTCTTCTTCCGGGAGCCATGCGACGCAACGATAGCCTGAAATTCATTTGTCGGCCCGTTCTCCTTGAAGTAAAAAATTCGAACACCATGTTCACGAATCAATATGCTCCCGGAGAAATAATTGAAATTCCAATCGCTCACGGGGAAGGAAATTATTACTGTGACGAAACAACATTAGCAAAACTAAAAGCCAATAACCAGATTGTTTTTACCTATCACAACGAAAATCCAAACGGCAGTATCGAAAACATTGCCGGGATTATGAATAAGCAAGGAAATGTTCTTGGTATGATGCCCCATCCAGAACGGGCGGTGGCGAATCTTTTAGGTAGTCATGACGGATTGAAGCTTTTCCAATCAATTGTTAATCAATGGAGGGAATCCCATGCAATTAAAGCTTGAACCGAGTCCGGAACAAATAAAGGCAGAAAAAGTTTACAGTCAAATGGGCTTGACCGATGAAGAATTCTCCCGGATTGAAAAGACTCTCGGACGGTTGCCAAACTACACCGAGGTTGGACTCTTTTCTGTTATGTGGTCGGAACATTGCAGTTATAAAAACTCGAAACCGATCTTAAAGAAATTCCCTGTTACCGGTCCGCACGTTTTACAAGGACCCGGGGAAGGCGCAGGGGTTGTCGATATTGGCGATAATCAGGCCGTTGTTTTTAAAATTGAAAGCCATAATCATCCATCGGCCATCGAACCGTATCAAGGAGCGGCCACCGGTGTCGGCGGGATTATCCGTGATGTTTTCTCGATGGGCGCCCGTCCAATTGCCATCCTTAACTCCTTACGTTTTGGCGAATTGAAGAATGCACGCGGAAAATATTTATTTGAAGAAGTGGTTGCCGGAATTGCCGGCTATGGAAATTGTATTGGGATTCCAACAGTTGGCGGGGAAATCCAATTTGATGCTTGCTATGAGGGGAATCCGCTTGTTAATGCGATGTGCGTCGGCATACTCAATCATGAAGATATAAAAAAAGGGCAAGCACATGGTGTCGAAAACACGGTCATGTATGTCGGTGCCAAAACCGGTCGTGACGGTATCCACGGGGCCACTTTTGCTTCAGAAGAGTTAACGGAAGCATCCGAAGAAAAACGCCCGGCCGTACAAGTCGGTGATCCGTTCATGGAAAAATTACTACTTGAAGCTTGTTTAGAAGTGATTAAATCCGATGCACTCGTTGGTATTCAAGACATGGGTGCAGCCGGTCTTACCAGTTCGAGCGCGGAAATGGCCAGTAAAGCCGGATCCGGAATCGAGATGAATTTAGACCTGGTTCCTCAACGTGAAACCGGAATGACACCATACGAAATGATGCTCTCTGAATCCCAAGAACGTATGCTCCTTGTCGTAAAAAATGGAAGAGAGCAAGAAATTATCGATATTTTTAAAAGATATGGGTTGGAAGCTGTGGCCATCGGACGAGTCACAGATGATAAAATGTTACGCCTTCTTCATCACGGAGAAGTTGTTGCCGAAGTACCCGCCGATGCCTTAAGTGAAGATGCACCGGTTTACTACAAACCATCAATAGAACCGGCTTATTATCGGACGTTTCAAAAAATGGAAAACCGAATTCCGAAAGTAGAAAATATCGAGGAAACATTGTTACAGTTATTACAACAACCAACCATTGCCAGCAAAGAATGGGTTTATAACCAATACGATTACATGGTACGGACAAATACCGTTGTAGCTCCCGGTTCCGATGCTGCCGTTGTTCGTATTCGCGGCACAAGAAAAGCATTGGCCATGACGACAGATTGTAATTCCCGGTACATTTATTTAGACCCGGAAACCGGCGGAAAAATTGCTGTCAGTGAAGCAGCAAGAAATATCGTTTGCTCCGGTGGCGAACCGCTCGCCATTACCGATTGTTTAAATTTCGGCAGTCCGGAAAATCCGGAAATTTTTTGGCAATTAGAAAAGGCTGCCGACGGAATCAGTGAGGCTTGTCGTGTTTTAAAAACACCGGTGATTAGCGGGAACGTATCTCTTTACAATGAGACGAACGACACTGCGATTTATCCGACACCGGTTATTGGTATGGTGGGATTAATTCAAGATCTTAATCATATTACTACCCAACAATTTAAACAGGCGGGAGATTTAATCTATCTCCTTGGCGAAACAAAACCGGAATTTGGTGGTAGTGAATTGCAAAAGCTTATCTATAGAGAAATATTTGGAAAATCCCCGTTACTTGACTTAGATGTGGAGGTTTTATACCAAGAGCAAATACTTACAGCGATACGTGCCGGACTTGTTGCCTCTTGCCATGATGTCAGTGAAGGCGGAGTTGCAGTGGCGCTTAGTGAATGTATCGTTGGGGCAGACGGAATTGGAGCTGATGTTGAACTCCAAGGTGAAGCCGTCACTCAATTATTCAGTGAATCGCAATCACGGTTCATTTTATCGGTAAAAGTAGAAAACCGCAAGCAATTTGAACGTTTTGTACCTGCCAAACTTATCGGTAGAGTTACAGCCGAACCTATTTTACAAATTTCCGTTAATAATGAAACGGTCGTCAAAGTAGAGGCAGAAAAAATCAAAAAAGCATGGAAAGGGGCGATCCCATGCTTGCTGAACTAAGGGGATTAAATGAAGAATGTGGAGTTTTTGGGGTTTGGGGACATCATAATGCCGCTCATATCACCTATTACGGCTTGCAAAGTCTCCAGCACCGCGGTCAAGAAGGGACAGGAATCGCTGTTACCGACGGAAAACAAATTCATATAAAAAAGGGTGAGGGCTTAGTTACTGAAGTTTTTTCTAAAAATGATATGGATGATTTGCAGGGAACAGGTGCCATTGGACATGTTCGATATGCAACAGCAGGCGGCAGTGGACCAGAAAATGTCCAGCCGCTCCTGTTCAAATCACAAACCGGCAGCCTTGCTCTGGCCCATAACGGGAATTTGACCAACGCAACAGTGCTAAGATCTTTATTGGAAGCGGAAGGCAGTATTTTTCAAACGACTTCCGATACAGAAGTACTTGCCCATTTAATTAAAAGAAGCAAACGAACGCAATTCATCGATCAAATGAAAGCTGCCTTGAACATGCTGCAAGGTGCGTATGCCTACTTACTTATGACCGAAACAGAATTAATTGTCGCTCTTGATCCTTATGGTTTAAGACCTTTATCAATCGGAAGACTGGGAGATTCCTATGTTGTAGCTTCGGAAACTTGTGCTTTTGATATTGTTGGCGCTGACTATATCCGGGATGTCCAACCGGGTGAAATGCTGATTATTAATCATGATGGAATCCGTTCTGAAATATTTACGACGCAGACGCAAATGTCCTTATGTACGATGGAATATGTTTATTTTTCCCGACCGGACAGTGATTTGCAAGGAATGAATGTCCATACTGCAAGAAAAAACTTAGGAAAGCAATTGGCACTTGAAGCGCCCATTGATGCGGATGTCGTCACCGGTGTTCCTGATTCAAGCATTTCTGCCGCCATCGGGTATGCTGAAGAATCCGGCATTCCGTATGAATTAGGTCTCATCAAAAATCGCTATGTGGGGCGAACATTCATCCAACCGACCCAACAACTCCGCGAACAAGGAGTAAAAATGAAATTATCCCCGGTCCGTGGGGTTGTCGAAGGAAAACGGGTCATTATGGTTGATGATTCAATCGTTCGCGGGACGACCAGTCGACGGATTGTGCGGATGCTCAAAGAAGCCGGCGCCCGGGAAGTTCATGTCGTCATCAGCTCCCCGCCAATCAAACATCCTTGTTTCTATGGGATTGATACCTCCTCTCGGGAAGAATTGATTGCCGGCGATAAATCGGTGGAAGAAATCAGGCAAATCATCGGTGCGGATTCTTTAACTTTTCTAAGTGTGGAAGGCATGTTGAAAGCACTGGGAAGAGAGCAAAGCGGTAGCATGAAAGGGAGCTGTCTTGCCTGCTTTACCGGTAAATACCCGACAGAACGCGAGACATTTGCCGTTGGAACAAGAGGATTTGATTTTTAATGAAAATTTAGAATGTATCCTTACAATGAGTCCTGATTTATCTAGTAACACATAGATTTCCGGCAAGTCTGCAAACTCAACCCAGCAGGAAATTTGGTAAAGGAAATGAACAAATTCGTACGCTCACTTTCAACAATTAGATGATCCGGTTTATGATAAACCGGTAAAGAAAACTCGGACGTCCGAGCCTTTAGGCGAGAGCAGAGCCGTAGTGAGCGAAAATACATTTTCGCTTGCGAGGTAATGCTACGGAAGCTTCTCTAGTTCACCGAAAAAATATAAATTTTTTTCAGCTGCGATGTATTCCAGCGAAGCATTCCTTATGCACTTATGCGTTAGGAAAGTAGAAATTGAAAAATTTATACTTTCCCATTAGCTAAAAAATTACGGGGGTTTCATTCATGGTAAAAGCCTATAAAGCGGCCGGAGTGGATATTGAAGCCGGCTATGAATCGGTAAAGCGAATAAAAAAACATGTATCAAGGACAAACCGCTCGGGATTACTCGGGGCAATCGGCAGTTTTGGAGCTATGTTCGATCTGTCCGTCCTGAACATGAAGGAACCAATTTTAGTTTCAGGAACGGACGGGGTCGGAACAAAATTGAAGTTGGCGTTTCTTCTTGATAAACACGATACAATCGGAATTGATGCCGTGGCGATGTGTGTCAATGATATTGTTGTTCAAGGGGCCGAACCGCTTTACTTTCTAGACTATATCGCCTGTGGGAAAGCAATACCTGAACGAATTGAAGCCATTGTAAAAGGAGTGGCCGATGGTTGTGTGGCTGCCGGCTGTGCGTTAATTGGCGGAGAAACTGCTGAAATGCCCGGTTTGTACGATGAAAGCGAATATGATATTGCCGGTTTTGCCGTCGGTGCCGTTGAAAAAGCAAATCTTATCACCGGTTCCACCATTAAAAGCGGCGACGTCCTTATCGGTCTGGCAGCAAACGGTATTCACAGCAACGGCTATTCCCTCGTTCGCAAATTGTTTTTGGAAGAAAAGAAATTCAGCTTAAATGATTGGTTCCCTGAATTACAATCGACACTTGGCGAAGAATTACTGAAACCGACAAGAATTTATGTCAAACCAATTTTAGCCGCATTAAAAAAATTCCATATGAAAGGAATGGCCCATATAACCGGTGGTGGCTTTATTGAAAATATACCGAGGATGCTCCCGGACGGCTGCGGTTGCATTATCCGTGAAGGCAGCTGGGAAATCCCGCCAATATTTACACTCATGGAATCAATCGGTAAACTGGACCGGGCTGAAATGTATAATGTTTTTAATATGGGGATTGGCATGGTCATTGCCGTACCTCCTGAAGAAGCGGATGCACTATTAAGCCATTTCAAAATCCTAGGTGAAAAACCATTTCTAATTGGAACGGTAACTGATAAGCCCGGTATCCAAATTTTGAGAAATGAGGGCGGACAATGAAAAATATTGCCATCTTTGCATCCGGTAACGGCAGTAATTTCCAAGCATTGGTTGATGCCGTTAAAGAAGGAACGCTTCGGGCAAATATTGCGCTTCTCGTTTGTGACCGGCCGGGTGCTTATGTAATTGAAAGAGCAGAAGCGGAACATATTCCCGTATTTTTATTTAATCCGAAACAATATCAACATAAAGCTGCATATGAAACAATCATTCTAGCAAAACTCGTCGAAATGAACATTGAATTTATTGCATTGGCCGGTTACATGCGACTCATTGGTCCAACAATCTTAAAGCATTACGAAGGAAAAATCGTTAATATACATCCTTCCCTGTTGCCGGCTTTTCCCGGACTGGATGCGATCGGACAAAGTTTACAAGCAGGTGTAAAACAAACCGGTGTAACGATCCATTATGTCGATGAAGGAATGGATACCGGAAAAATAATCGCCCAACAAGCTGTTCCCATTTCCGTTGATGAAACAAGGGAATCATTACAAGTTAAAATTCAGGCCGTTGAACATCAATTATACCCGACTACTTTACAAAAGCTGTTAAACTTTTCATCATCCTTTTCTACAAGAACACAATTGGAGGCTAAATAATATGTCAAAAAAACGTGCACTCATCTCTGTATCCGACAAAACCGGTGTCGTCGATTTTGCAAAAGAACTTGTTGAACTCGGCTTTGAAATCATTTCAACCGGGGGAACGAGCAACGCTTTAATAGAAGCCGGTATTCCTGTAATCGGAATTAGTGACATTACCGGCTTTCCGGAAATTCTTGACGGTCGTGTAAAAACTTTACACCCGGCGATTCATGGCGGATTGCTGGCCAAATTGGACGAAGCGGAACATGTTAACCAAATTGAAGAACATGGAATTTCACCAATCCACCTTGTTTGCGTAAACTTATATCCATTTAAAGAGACCATTTCCAAACCAAATGTTTCGGTTGAAGAAGCAATTGAAAATATTGATATTGGCGGTCCATCGATGTTACGGTCAGCGGCAAAAAACCATCAACATGTAACGGTTGTTGTTGATCCGACCGATTACACTGTTGTCCTTGATGAATTAAAAAAGAACGGTGAAACACAATTTTCAACACGCAGAAGACTTGCGGCAAAAGTATTCCGTCATACAGCCGGTTACGATGCCTTGATTGCCGAATATATGACCAATTTAACCGGGGAAGTGTTCCCTGAAAAATTAACAGTTACATACGAACTACAACAATCATTACGATATGGGGAAAATCCTCATCAACATGCAGCTTTTTATAAAAAACCACTTGGATCCAGTTTTTCCATTGCCAATGCGACACAGTTACACGGGAAAGAACTTTCTTACAATAATATTAATGATGCCGCCAGTGCCTTATCCATTGTTGAAGAATTTAACGAGCCGGCTGCGGTTGCCGTTAAACATATGAATCCGTGCGGTGTCGGGATTGGTAAAACGATATTTGACGCTTATGCAAAAGCATTTGAAGCTGATCCGGTTTCCATTTTTGGCGGTATTGTTGCCTTAAACCGGGAAGTCGATGAACAAACAGCCAAGAAACTTCATGAAATTTTCCTGGAAATCATAATTGCTCCTTCATTTAGTAAAGAAGCATTAAACATCTTAACAACGAAAAAGAATATTCGCCTGTTAACCGTTCCTTTTACAAAAGAAAATAAAAATGAATTCAGGCTTACCTCCATTGAAGGCGGTCTGCTTGTTCAAGATTATGACCGGGCCGGTTTGGACGAGGCTACGATTACAATTCCAACAAAACGTAAACCAACCGAGGAAGAATGGGAAGCATTAAAACTTGGCTGGAAAGTGGTTAAACATGTGAAGTCGAATGCCATCGTCGTCACTTCTAAAGATTCAACGCTCGGTGTTGGCGCCGGTCAAATGAATCGCGTCGGTGCTGCCAAAATTGCCCTTGACCAGGCAGGAAAGAAAGCACAAGGAGCCGTCTTAGCTTCCGATGCCTTTTTCCCGATGGATGATACAGTAGAAGCAGCTGGTCAAGCAGGAATTACAGCGATTATTCAACCGGGGGGATCGGTGAAGGACGCTGACTCCATCAAAAAAGCGGATGAGTACGGAATTGCGATGGTATTTACCGGTATCCGTCATTTTAAACATTAATTTTTCGTTCCTTTATCATTCTGAATCTGAACCATATTTGGAGGTTGACAAATGAATGTTCTAGTTATTGGCAGAGGCGGTCGTGAACATGCCATTTGCCGAAAAGTCAGTGAAAGTCCCATGGTTGAACAAGTTTTCGCGGCGCCGGGAAATGCCGGGATGAGTGATTGTGCCACATGTATTGAGATTAACGAACATGAACAAGATCAATTAGTCGAGTTTGCCAAACAAAACGATATCGGCTTAACAATCATTGGACCGGAAGTACCGCTTTTAGAAGGGTTGGCGAATCGATTCCGCGCTGAATCACTCTTAGTTTTTGGACCCAACAAAGAAGCAGCGGAAATTGAAGGCAGTAAATCATTTGCCAAATCTTTGATGAAAAAGTACCAAATCCCTACTGCAGAATATGAAGTTTTCACTGAATTTGATCAAGCAAAAGACTATGTTTTGGAAAAAGGAACGCCAATCGTTATTAAAGCTGACGGTTTAGCCGCCGGAAAAGGGGTTGTCGTTGCTAATACAATAGAAGAAGCTGTTTCCACACTGGAAGAATTTTTATTACAAAATAAATTTGGTTCCTCTTCTGCAAAAGTCGTCGTTGAGGAGTTTTTGGAAGGGGAAGAATTTTCGTTCATGGCCTTTGTCAACGGAACAAATCTCGTCCCTTTGGAAATTGCCCAAGACCATAAACGGGCTTTTGACGGGGATCAAGGACCGAACACCGGCGGAATGGGCGCATATTCACCCGTCCCTTTTATCAGTCAAGACACGATTCATCAAGCTTATGAAACGATTTTAAAGCCGGTTACGGAAGCATTAGTTTTGGAAAATAGAAGTTTTACAGGAATCCTTTATGCCGGATTAATCCATACCGCTTCCGGTCCCAAGGTTATTGAATTCAATGCCCGTTTTGGCGATCCGGAAACCCAAGTCGTTTTGCCACGAATGAAATCCGATCTTGTGGAAGTAATTTTGCAATTATTAAATGGCGAGACACCAATCATTGAATGGGATGATGAAGCAGTACTCGGTGTTGTGATCGCAGCAAATGGTTATCCGGAATCCTATCAAAAAGGTTTTGTTCTTCCTGCATGTGAGTCCATTGATCAAAATGTCCTCCTCTTCCATGCCGGTACAGTAAAAAATGATAAAGGAGAACTGCTTGCCAACGGAGGCCGTCTCCTGTTGGCAGCGGCTAGAGGAAAAACGTTAGCTGATGCTCAATCAAATGTTTATAAGGAATTGGAAAAACTGAACTGGGAGAATTGCTTTTATCGAAAAGATATTGGCAATCGCGCCATTAACCATTCTGTTGTAAAATAAGAGATCGGGGTGTATAAAGAAGGGCGACCTTTTTTGGCACCCTTTTTTCATGAAACAAAAGAGCTGTCCGGACAATGTCTCAAAATAATAAAACCCAAGAATGCAGGAAAGTGAACATTCTTGGGGAAATTTTCGAGCCTTCTATTCAGCATCGAAAATTGTTATTCAATGATATTTTAATAAATATGAACAAACGGCTCATCCATATCCGGTTCTTTTAAAATTAATGCTTCTTGATTGGTTACTGAATTGACATTTACTTCCGTCGTTGCATATTTCGGAAAGCTCTCAACAATTAAGCTTGCAATATATTGTGAAAAACCGATGACTTCCGTTTTTCCATAAAATTGCATGGTTACATCAATGGATATTTTATTTAATTCATTATTAATATATAGTGCCCTGCCGACAATCCCGTTATAGTTGGAAAAATACTGACCGACATTATTTTTAAACGTATCAAACTGTTGGGCATCGTCACGATGTTTTTCCGTTGCTTCAGTTGAAGGGAAAAGCACATATTCCTCTTCTACCTTATTCCACTCCAATGATGTTCCACTTTCTGCCGTTCCATAAGCAAAGTAGTTTCCGGGGACAATGGATGTTTTATCTTGTTGTTTAAATAACCCGATTGTAATCGGAACAGACTCTAAACCTTTGATCTTTCTTAACTGACCAATCAATTCTTCAGCGATTCGTTTACCTTCGCTTTCAATGACATTATTGGGGATCTCAACTTTTTTCTCTGCCCCATCCAATTTGTAATAATAGACAGAGTTTAATGCCAACCCAATGGACACACCGCCCAGTTTTACCGTATCACCTTCTGACTTAACTAAATAATCGTGTTCAAGAATATGAGCTAAGTAAATTGGATTTTTTTCTTGGTCAGCTTCATTTTCTAATAATGGATTTAGACCGATGTTTTCATTTTCCTTTAAACCTTTTTCTTGTAATTGTCCACTTGTCATTTTCCTTCTCAGCCAACCGGTGATCGTCTTTTTATTAATATATTGGCCTTCTTGAAAAATATAGGTGTCAGTAGGAAAATTCCGTTGAGATATTCGTAATAATCCTTCTTCAAATTCATCGCTGTCAAAACGATTATTTAAATTGCTGACAACCATCCCGCGTACACTGGAAGGTTTGAATGGCGTCAACGTCCGATAATAAGATTCAGATATTTGATATTTTGGGATAATCGCTTTCTCCTCTGTTTTATTATTTTTTTTAACTACTTCATCCTGATCATCAACATTTGGCAGACAACCGGATAAAACAAAAACGAGAAGGAAGGATAAAATCATGTATTTCCTCATTTTTTGGACACCTCTTTAAAAAAAGACTACTGTTCATTTTCGTTTAATATTTCAAGGAACTGTTCTTCGCTCCATATTTCAATGTCGAGACTTTGTGCTTTTTCCAATTTTGATCCGGCATCAGCCCCGGCGATAACAATATCGGTCTTTTTACTGACACTTCCGGTTACAGTTGCCCCTAATTGTTCTAGTCTTTCCTTTGCTTCATTTCTGGACAAATTCGTTAACTTTCCTGTTAAAACGATCGTTTTCCCGGCTACAGGAGATTCTATATCCGCGATATTTTGCGGTCTTTCCCCTTTATAAGTGACATTCACACCCAGGGATTTCAATTCATCAATTAATTCTTTTACTTCCGGAGCCTGAAAATAAGTAACAATCGAATTTGCCATTTTTTCCCCAATATCAGTAATTGCTTGTAATTCTTCTTCTTTTGCCTCCATAAGCCGATCGATGTGTTCATATGTTTGTGCTAAAATTTTGGCTGCTTTTGCACCGACATGACGAATGCCAAGACCGAATAATAACCGTTCTAATGAATTTTCTTTTGAGGCTTCAATGGCAGTTAATAAATTTTGAACGGATTTTTCACCCATTCTTTCCAGTTGAATCAATTGGTCTTTGGTTAATTTATAAATATCAGCTACATCTGCGACTAAATTTTCTTGGAACAATTGGGTAATTACTTTTTCACCCAAGCCATCGATATTCATGGCATTTCTTGAGACAAAATGAATCAAACCTTCACGAATTTGTGCCGGGCATTTCGGATTTATGCAACGCAAAGCTACTTCCCCTTCCAAACGGACCAGTTCACTTCCGCAAGCAGGGCAATGAGTTGGCATCGCAAAAGGATTTTCTTTACCGGTTCGTTTTTCAGGAACAGACCGCACGACTTCCGGGATGATGTCGCCCGCCTTTTTAACGATAACATAATCACCAATTCGAATATCTTTCTCTTTAATCAAGTCTTCATTATGCAAGGATGCCCGCTGTACCGTTGTTCCGGCAACGCGTACCGGTTCCAGTATTCCTGTTGGCGTCACGACACCGGTCCGACCGACACTGAGATCAATACCAATTAATTTGGTCATGACTTCTTCTGCCGGGAATTTATAAGCAATCGCCCAGCGTGGACTTTTCACCGTCGTTCCAAGCTTTTCCTGCTGGTCATAACGGTCGACTTTGACCACAATCCCGTCAATTTCATAAGGCAAATCAGGTCGCTTTTCTTGCCATTCTTTAATATATTCCAAGACGTCATCAATCGTCGAACAAAGTCTTCTTTCCTGATTTGTTTTTAAACCGAGCCGGTCCAAATAATTTAATCCTTCACTATGTCTTTCGATTAATTCTAAATGATTCTCACCGATGGCATAGAGAAACACATCGAGATTCCTGGAAGCTGCAATTTTCGGATCCAGCTGTCTCAAGGAACCGGCAGCTGCATTCCTTGGATTGGCAAACAAGATTTCTCCGTTTTCTTCCCGCTCCTTATTCAGTTTAGCAAAAGATTTTTTCGGCATAAATACTTCCCCACGAACTTCAATCGTTACCTTCTCGGTTAACTGTAAAGGAATCGAGCGGACGGTTCGTAGATTCACTGTAATATCTTCCCCGATTGTTCCATCCCCCCGGGTAGAACCTTGGACGAACACACCGTTTTCATATCGAAGGGAAACCGCTAGCCCATCAATTTTCAGTTCGCAAACATATGCGGTGTCGCCTACCGTTTGTCTCACTCTGCGGTCAAAATCGCGAAGATCAGCCTCATTAAAAGCATTGGCAAGACTAAGCATCGGGATTCGGTGTCTTACTTTTTGAAAACCTTCCAACACTTCACCGCCTACCCGCTGCGTTGGAGAGTTCGGTGTCTTTAATTGGGGGAATTCCGTTTCCAGAGCAATTAATTCTTGCATTCGTTTATCATATTCACTGTCTGGAACAGATGGCTTATCCAATACGTAATATTCATATCCGTATTGATTCAATAACTTATGCAATTCATCTACCCTTTTTTTGGCATCTTCTAAACGCATAGACAACCCTCACCTTTGTATGTAATTTACTGATTAAGCAAAGCGCGATTTCCTGAAAGAGCTTTTGGGTTTTATTTGAAATGATCCATAAATTTTTTTATATTTTTTGTAAAAAAATCACATTATTTTTGCTTTTCAATGGGGGCAAATTTGGCTAACAGTCGCTTTATGCCGACTGGTATTGGAAAGGCAATATCCAATTCCATATGATCCCCCTCGCCTTTCACACTAACAACCGTACCGACGCCCCATTTTTTATGAATCGCCTTGTCACCCGCTCTCCAGCGAATATCTTCACCGCCTGTGGTTGATTGCGCAGGTCGAAATACCGGACGAACCTGATGCTGATCACGAACATGAACATTTCGTTTCTGTTCATTTAACCTGTCAATAAATTCATCGGGAATTTCTTCAATGAATCTGGAAGCGGGATTTATATTAGTATGACCGTAAAGCGTTCGGATTTGGGCATTTGTAATATATAATTCTTCCTCTGCCCGGGTAATTCCGACATACATGAGACGTCTTTCTTCTTCCATATCATTTTCTTCCATGAGACTTCGTGAATGTGGAAAAACTCCTTCTTCTAAACCGATTAGGAAAACAACGGGAAATTCAAGTCCCTTTGCTGAGTGCAGTGTCATTAGTACGACAGCATCTTTTACATTTTCTTCTTTATCCAGTTGATCGATATCAGCTACTAAGGCTAAATCAGTTAAAAAAGCAATCAGTGTTTGGTCTTCACTGGATTCCTCAAAATTTTTCGTCACTGACAGAAATTCATCGATGTTTTCGAGGCGGCTTTCTGCTTCTAATGTTTTTTCAGCCTGTAACATTTCCCGATATTCTGTTCGTTTAATGATTTCTTCGGTTAACTCCATCACGGACAAATATTCTTGCATCTGATTCAATCCGGAGAGCATTTGATAAAATTCACGGCAGGCTTTCATAGCTTTTGCCGATAAGCCGATCCGTTCCACTTCTCCTAATGCACGAAACATAGACATCTCGTTTTGAAGGGCATATTGCGCGATGCGATCAAGGGAAGTAGCTCCAATCCCGCGCTTTGGCACGTTAATGATACGAACAAAACTAATATCATCATCCAAGTTTGCAACAAGACGTAAATAAGCGAGTAAATCCTTAATTTCTTTCCGGTCATAGAATTTTGTCCCGCCAACAATCGTATAAGGAATATTCGCCTTCACCAACATTTCTTCCATTGCCCGCGATTGTGCATTTGTCCGATATAGAATGGCAAAATCACTAAACTTTCTTTGTTTCGTTTCAACCAGTTCTTTTATTTTACCGGTGACAAACAATGCTTCTCCTTGTTCTGTGTCAGCTCGATAATATTGGATTTTTTCCCCTTTTTCATTATCTGTCCAAAGATTTTTCGGTTTTCTTTTCACATTATTTGAGATAACATGATTAGCCGCTTGTAAAATATTTTTCGTTGACCGATAGTTTTGTTCAAGTAGGATCACTTTTGCATTCGGATAGTCCTTTTCAAACGAAAGAATATTGGCGATATCGGCACCTCTCCATCCATATATCGACTGATCCGAATCACCGACCACACAAAGATTTTGAAATCTCGCTGCCAATAAGTGCACAAGTTGATATTGCGCCTTATTCGTATCTTGATATTCGTCCACATGAATGTATTGAAATTTCCTTTGATAGTATTCTAAAACTTCAGGAACCCGTTTGAATAATTGAATTGTTTTCATGATCAAGTCATCAAAATCGAGGGAATGATTTTTGAGAAGCCGTTTTTCATATTCTTCAAAGACGTCACTTACGATATTTTCAAAATAATTGCCTGTATATTTTCCATATTGTTTCGCATCAATCAACTCGTTTTTTGCACTGCTGATGGCACTTAAAATGCCCCGCGGGTCAAATTTTTTCGAATCAATATTTTTATCTTTTAAAATTCCCTTTATGACCGATAGCTGATCAGTCGTATCTAAAATGGTAAAATTCCGGTTAATACCAATCCGGTCAATATCTCTTCGTAAAATCCGGACACACATCGAGTGGAAAGTGGAAATCCAAATTTCATCTGCGGCACCGCCAAGAATTCCGTTAATCCGCTCTTTCATTTCCCGAGCCGCTTTATTCGTGAAGGTAATCGCTAATATATTATAAGGATTGACTCCTTTTTCCAATAAAATATAAGCGATTCGGTGCGTTAGTACTCTTGTTTTTCCACTGCCTGCCCCGGCCATAATGAGGAGCGGACCTTCCGTGGTCTTGACCGCCTGTTGCTGCTCCTTATTTAATCCTGCAAGAAGACGATCCTTTAAATATTGCACAACAATCACCCTTTTCAAATCCGAATATTTGTTCTTATTTTACAAGAAATCGTACTGGAATGCAACTTGTATTACAATTCTTTTGCCGCTTTGACAGTTTTCAACGCTTCCTGTAAATTATCATAAATCACATTTCCTACCACAATTACATCTGCATGCGTGATCATTTCCCGGGCACGTTCAGCAGTTGTTATTCCACCGCCATAGAAAAGGACCGATTCTTCCAACTGTTCTTTTACACATTGAACGACTTCCGGATCTCCGTAAGTTCCGCTATACTCCAGATAAAACACGGGTAAGCGCAACATTTTTTCCGCCATTACTGCATACGCTTCAATGTCATCCAAACTCAAATCCGTTTTCGCACCGGTTAATTTCGCTACTTTACTATTTTCATTTAAAATACAATAGCCTTCAACGACCATTTCCTTCCAATCGATGAAATGCCCGTATTCTTTAATAGCCTGATGATGATGTCCGATAATCCAATTCGGATCTTGGCTGTTTAGCACCGTTGGAATAAAGTATAAATCAAATCCGGGGGAAATCGAGTCAATATTGGAAATTTCCAACGCACATGGTACAGGATAACGCCGAACTCTCGCCATTAAGTTAAGAACATTTTCCAGCGTTACCCCGTCCGTGCCACCGATCATAATACAATCCGTACCTGATTCGCAAATTTTCTCTAATGACAGATCATCAATTTCTTTATTCGGATCAAGTTTAAATACATGTCTCCAAGTCCGTAAATCGTACATATGATTTTCCTCCATTATTCGCTCCATTCCAACATTATACCATTCCTTTGCTATATAAAAAATAATGAAATCTTCTTATTAAAACCAAGAAGGAATCAGTGCCATAGAAAAAGGGACTTACAAACCAGTCCCTTTTTCTTCTTCCCGCTCATTATTATTTTGTTTATCAGCCAAGCGATCCAGAACCATCTTATACGCATCGTTTCCGTAATTTAAACAACGCTTGACGCGAGATATCGTTGCAGTGGAAGCACCTGTTTCTTTTTCAATTTCATGGTATTTACTGCCTTCTTGTAAAAGTCTTGCAACTTCTAACCGCTGAGATAAGGATTGGATTTCATTAATGGTGCACAAATCATCGAAAAATCGATAGCATTCCTCTTTGTTTTTCAATGTTAAAATCGCATCGAATAATTGATCCAACGCCTTTCCTCGTAATTTATCTATCTGCACAAATCATGCCTCCTCCTACAAAATAACCTTCTTCCTTGCTAATAGAAAAATGGAAGAAATCTATATTTCCCACAAATTTGATAGTAGAACAAATCTGACGCTTCCGGCAAGCCTCCCACCAACCTTCCTCTGTGATTTAAAATTTGGTAGAGGCTTTAAGAGTGGGATAGTACCTAAAACTGAACCATTTTATCTAAATCAGGGACAATATTAATCCATGTTTTACCCGGCACAAGGGGCACTTCTTTTCCATTCAAATAAGGGACAATTCTCCCATCTTGATTTTCCCATTGGATCTCTTGTAATTTCCCTTTTTGTAAAAGAAATGCACGGCCGCCGGAAGTTAAATCAATATCCAGTAACCCGTAGCTGTCAATTGTCCGGTGATTTGTTTCAACAATGAATATATTATTTAAAAGGACCGGATCGCCGGTTTCATTGTCAACGGTTTGGGCGCCGGCAGAAAAACGTTTGTACGTACTTGATGCCGGGTCGTATTCATAACGGACTTCAAATGTTTTTGTAGAATAGGAGATCGTTGCCGAGGACTGCTCCGTTCCTCCCACTTCTTCATCCTCTTTTAAAAATACATACGGTTCCGGTGCCCCAACCATAGAAAAATTTTCTTCCTCTGCACCTTCTTCAATATGGTCGTAAGTTATATAAGAATTATGCGGTGCTTTCCGTTTCGATGATCGCTCAAATAAAGTTCCATCATAAAAAAGTCCGTTTAATGAATCAACATAGCCGCTCTCCAGCATTTTTTGCGCTTTTTCACTCCAACCATGATGAACATAAAGTGCATCTAACCCTTTTGCCACCTCTACATAATAAGGCCTCGCACTCCTAACCGGACCAATCATTTCCGGTTTCTCACTTTGAAACACAGCGAGGAACCGGGTAACTCCACCCTCAGCCAGTATCTCAAAAACAAGATCCGCTTTCGTTAACCCCGATTGCGGGCGGCCTTCCGGATGATTATTGACCATAACCGTGACAGCACGGTTTTCAGGTTTCTTATCAGTTGGTAAGCCCGTTAGCGGGTACGTATATTTACTTTCCTCTTCTTTCGTTTCAGTTTTTTCCAAATCTTTGGTGTCCGTTTGTTTACTTGACGGGACTTCATTTTTGCTGCAACTCATTAATAAAAATAATGCGACAATGAATAGTAACCAATTTACTCGTTTTTTCACTCGGTCTAACCCCTTTAAGTTGTAATTAGTGTATCCCTTTATTATTTTAACGCAATATAGAAGGAAACAAAACTTTTTTTTGCATGACATCATAAACTCCTTTTGGCGTCATACGAATATAAGGTAAATGCGTAGATGTGAAAAAGAGTAGCGTATAAATAGGATCATCAAATTGGTATCCTTTTTCCTTCATTATTTTTTTAAACTCTTTTTCTTTTATAATTAAACGTTCAAAAGAAAGTCGACTGGAGATGCCCGATAAAGGTAAATCCAATTCATAAATGATTTCTCCCTTTTCGACAACAACGATTCCACCGCCAATTTCTTTCATTCTGTTAAACGCTATTAACATGTCTTGTTTATTTTTTCCAATAAGAAGAATATCACCCGTATAAGTAAAAGAAGAGGCTAACCCACCTATACGCGCAAATCCTTTCAATAATGTATTAATCCTTTGCGTTCCTTTCTCATCAACAGTCATAAAAAAGCATTCATCTTGCGGATCGTCAATTTCGTCCCGATCGACATCAATCGATATTGAATATGGTTTTGTAATAACGGAATTTTCCAGTTGGATACCAAATGGCATGGAAAACTGTAAATCTGTCATGGTTAAATCCCAATCAATTTGTAACGGCTGAAAACCAAAATGATCAAGGGAAATATTTTGTTCATTTTCAACCGGTTTGCTATCTCTTTTCACCCAGACTCCCTTTGCTAATACCGATACAGGTGTTGGTTGATCTATTTTTTCAAGAAAATTAATATCTGCTGTGCGACCGGTAGCAATTAACCCGTGTAAGTGATCAAACTGATAATATTTTGCCGGATTATAGGTTGCCATTAAATAAGCGTCGATTGGTGGAACTCCTTTTTCGATAGCGATTTTAATTAAACAGTCTATCACACCTTGTTCATAAAAGGACGGAGGTGAACCATCTGTTGTTAACATAAAATGATCGTAATTTTGGATCCCCATTCGGTTAAGATCATCGAGTAGATTCGGTAAATCCGGACGAATCGATGAGTACCGCAATGTCACCATATAACCTTGAAGCAACCGCCTCATCACTTCTTCCCCGGTCATAGCCTCATGGTCAGAATCAGCTCCAAGCAGTTTCAGTTTGGCTAATGTTTTTTCTGAGGCACCGGGAAAATGTCCTTCCACTTTCTTATTTAACCGCTTCGTTTCTTGAATCCAATGAAGCGTCAGATCATCTCCGGCCAATAATTTCGGCCAACCGGTTAATTCCCCGCCTTGAATAACGAATTCATGATTGATCCAATTTTTTACTAATGCATTGGAAAATATTCGTTCTTCATCGATTAATTCTGATTGACTGTCATACCGTGCCCACCAATATAAGGTTGACGGAACAGTTTGAAGAGCTTCTATAAAAGAAAACGCTTTCTTTTTATTTAATAATAATATAAGCGGTAAGTTATCATTGATTAAAACGCTCGTTCCAAATTTTAATGCATACTGTGCAAAAGATAGGGGATTATATAACTGAAACGGATGAACATGCGGCTCAATATATCCCGGAACAAGAAAATAATGTTTACAATCAACTTGTTCGCATTTACTATCTATAAAATCAGGTTCCCGTTCACCTACATAAACAATTCGATCTTGATAAATCCATATATTGCCTGTCATCCATTGCTTAAGTATTCCATGTAAATAGGTTGCATTAAAGAAAACTTTTGTGGGAGACCTTTTCCCGTCAAGTACTTCTACATGTTCTCTAAGTTCCCGGTTTCTCCATCTATATTTTGATTCAACCATTTTATCCACCTTTTATTCATTGTTTTTACCTTGTATTTTTCTATTCAAAAAAAATTTAAATGTAACCGTATTATATCACGATTTATCAGTTCATGCATTAAAGAAAACATTAACATTTTGTTAACGGAGGAAAATAGAATGAACGTAAAGCAAAATATCGGTATTATGAATGCATTGATTCGAATCACTGTGGGGTTGACGATGCTTTCTTGGGCAACCGCCAAACTTGTAAAAAGACCCTGGAGAAATTCCTATTTGTTCATTGCTTTTTTTGCTGCCATGAAAGTTGGGGAAGGGATTGTTAAATATTGCCCGATGACAGATGTTATTCAAAATCAAATGAATCAAATGAATGGTTCAGATAGCGATTCAAATAAAAACGGAAATGAGTCCCAAAATAAATCGGACTTAAAACAAATGATGGATATGTTTGTCCCGAAACAAATAGAACAATCATCAAACGGAACAAATAATAATCAGCACCAACAAGGCAGTCACCATCATGAACAGGAACATAGCCAAAGTTAGCAAAAATCCCATCTTTTACAGTTTAAAGAGAACTCGAGTACCCGAGTTCTCTTTAAAAATTTTATAACCCCAGACGTTCAAATATGGTGTCCACATGTTTTAAATGGTAATGGTAATCGAAACAGTCAGCCAACTCTTCTTTTGAAAGGGTCGCCATAATTTTTTCGTTACTTTCAACTAAGGAGCGAAAAGGAACTTGTTGTTCCCATGCTTTCATAGCCAGCGGTTGAACCGTGTCATAAGCGGTTTCGCGGACCCAACCTTTTTCAATCAATGAGAGAAGCACCCGTTGCGAGTAGATTAACCCTAATGTCCGGTCCATGTTTCGTTTCATATTTTCCGGGAAAACCGTCAAGTTTTTCACAATATTGGAGAAACGATTCAACATATAATTTAAAGCGATCGTCGCATCCGGCAAGATAATCCGTTCAGCCGATGAATGAGAAATATCCCGTTCATGCCAAAGGGATACATTTTCGTAAGCCGTAAGCATATATCCGCGAATCACCCTCGCCATTCCGGTCATATTTTCCGAGCCGATTGGATTCCGTTTATGCGGCATAGCGGAAGAACCTTTTTGACCTTTCGCAAAAAATTCCTCAACCTCTCTTACTTCACTTTTTTGTAAGCCTCGGATTTCTGTGGCAAATTTTTCAATGGATGTAGCAATAAGAGCAAGGGTAGCCAAATAATAAGCATGGCGGTCCCGCTGTAAGGTTTGTGTTGAAATTGGCGCAGGAGTAAGGCCAAGTTTTTCACATACATATTTTTCTACAAACGGATCAATATTTGCATATGTACCAACTGCACCGGAAATTTTCCCGAATTCGACACCTTGGGCGGCTTGTTTGAAACGTTCAAGGTTCCGTTTCATTTCTTCATACCAAAGTGCCAACTTCAGTCCGAAAGTGGTCGGTTCCGCGTGAACACCGTGGGTCCGTCCCATCATCACAGTATACTTATGTTCCTGTGCCTTATGTTTCAAAATCGCTATGAAGTTTTCGATATCTTTTATCAAAATGGTATTGGCTTGTTTTAATAAATAAGATAGTGCCGTATCAACGACATCTGTTGACGTAAGGCCGTAGTGCACCCATTTCTTTTCCTCACCAAGACTTTCTGAAACAGTTCTTGTAAAAGCAACCACATCATGTCGTGTTTCTTCTTCAATTTCTTTAATCCGATTAACAGAGAATGTCGCTTTTTCACGGATTTTTTGAACATCCTCTTTCGGAATTTCTCCTAATTCCGCCCATGCCTCACATGCTAAAATCTCTACTTCAAGCCAGGCATGAAACTTGTTTTCCTCTGTCCAAATCGCACCCATTTCTGGTCTCGTGTACCGGTCGATCATATTTTACCCTCCACTTTATTTCAAACTTGATTTTTTTCTTATTTTTCCATCATGATCTAGTTTCATCTTAACAAATAGAAAAAAGACAAGTCAAGGTAAATTCGAACGTTAATTAATAAACCGCCTATAAACGTTCGTATTTTAGTTTATTAAAAACTTTTATCTGGCAGCACAAGACCGAAATGGTAATATGATTGCTCGATAAACAAGTAGAACAAATATTTAAGAAGGCCTAAAAACCCCACAGATACTAAATTCTGTGGGGTTAAGAAAAACTATTTTATTTTACAGCATTTTTTACAAGTTCGATTACTTCTTCAACTGTGCTCTTTTGGAGTGCCTCTTGTGCCAATTTTTCCATTTCCGCTTTCGATAATTTGCGGATTAAGGAACGAGCTTTCAAGATAGAAGTCGCACTCATTGAGAATTCATCAAGGCCAAGACCTAATAATAACGGAACAGCTGTTTCATCACCGGCCATCTCACCGCACATGCCTGTCCATTTTCCTTCTTTATGAGATGCATCAATTACCATTTTAACTAAACGTAAAATTGATGGATTGTACGGTTGATACAGATAGGAAACTTGTTCATTCATCCGGTCTGCAGCCATTGTATATTGAATCAAGTCATTTGTCCCAATACTGAAAAAGTCTACCTCTTTGGCAAACTGATCAGCTAACACAGCGGTCGAAGGAATTTCAACCATAATTCCGAGTTCGATATGATCGGCAGTTGGGATGCCTTCCTTTGCTAAATTATCTTTTTCTTCCAGGAATAACTTTTTCGCTTCCCGGAATTCATTTAATGTGGCAATCATTGGGAACATTACTTTTAATTTCCCATAGACACTTGCGCGAAGGAGAGCACGTAATTGGGTCCGGAAAATATCTGTCCGATCCAAGCAAAGCCGAATTGCACGGTGTCCCAGAAATGGATTCATTTCTTCCGGCAGCGGTAAGTAGGATAACTTTTTATCGCCGCCGATATCCAATGTCCGAACCACGACCGGTCTGCCTTCCATGCCTTCTAAAACGGCCTTATAAGCTGCAAATTGATCTTCTTCACTTGGCAACTCATCACGGCCCATATATAAAAATTCTGTCCGGAATAAGCCGACACCTTCTGCACCGTTGTGAAGCGCACCTTCTACATCTTTTGGCGTACCGATATTAGCAACTAATTCTACTTGGACACCATCTTTAGAGATAGAAGGCTCATTAACCAATTTTGCCCACTCCGCCAATTGTGCTTCATAATCTGCTTGTTTTTTCTTATATTCCTCAATTAATTCTTCTGTCGGGTTAATATGTACTTCACCGGACAATCCGTCCAAAATCAAGAAATCGCCATTTTGGATATCTTTTGTTGCTGTTTTTGTTCCTACAACTGCAGGAATTTCTAAGGATCTGGCCATGATTGCTGAATGGGAAGTCCGCCCTCCAATATCAGTGGTAAACCCTTTAACAAACTTCCGATTTAACTGTGCGGTATCAGATGGAGTTAAATCTTCGGCTACGATAATCACTTCTTCTGAAATCATACTTGGATTAGGAATAGTTACATTCAATAAGCCGGCTAAAACTCTTTTACGGACATCACGGATATCTGCCGCCCGTTCCCGCATATATTCATTATCCATTTGTTCAAAAATGCCAATAAACATATCGGTCGTTTCCTGTAAAGCAGCTTCGGCATTCATCTTTTCATTTTTTATTTTATCCTCAATAGGTGCAACAATTTCCGGGTCATTCAAAATTAACAAATGAGCTTCAAAAATCTCTGCCTTGTCCGGACCTAAAGCTTCCCGAGCATGATCTCGAATTGCTTCAAGTTGGGATTTAGCTATTCTTAAGCTGTCACGAAATCTGGAAATTTCTTTTTCACTGTCTTCAACGGTCGTTTTTTGAAAGGATAAATCCGGTTCCACAAGACGATATGCCTTACCGATGGCAATACCACTTGAGGCGGCAATTCCTTTAATCCATGTACTCATTACTCAGCCAACCCTTCTTTTTTCATTAATTCATCGATTGCGTTCATAGCTTCATTTTCATCGGTACCGTTAGCTTTAATTTTTATTACAGCATTTTTTCCAATACCAAGGGACATGATTCCCATAATTGATTTTAAGTTTACTGTTTTTCCGTTATATTCGAGTTCTATATTGGAATTAAATTTACCTGCTTCACGGACGATTAATGTAGCCGGTCTTGCATGAATACCAGTTTCCTCAATAATTTTATAAGTTTTTTCTGCCATTGTAAACACTCCTCAATTTTAATTAGATTTTCCATGATAAAAAAGGTATTAACGGTAATATAGTTCAGATTATTCAATATGTTGAACACCTGAAAAGTTCATTTTCTAAAACTTGCACGCCCAATATAAAACTTGTCCTGTCCTAACTATTGTTCATGCAAATCTCGCGTAAAATTGGATACTACTTATTATTTTACTCTTTATCTTTTTCTATGTTAACAAATTAACAAGTTTATTTTCAACATCATTTTTCCCTTGGATGCCGTTTGTTTACCTAATTGATATAATTCCTTTTTCTTCTAATTGGACAGAACCCATTTTTTCTATGACAACTTTTTCATCAACATCTAAATTCGTGAAAACAATTGGTGTGATAATAGAAGGAACTCGTTCTTTAATGAAATCTAAATCTGCACGTAATAATGGTTGTCCGGCTTTCACTTGTTCACCGTCATTTACCAATACCTCAAAACCTTCACCCTTTAGGTTGAATGTATCTATACCAAAGTGAATGAAAATTTCACGTCCGCTTATTGTTTGAAAAGAAAGGGCATGTTTTGTCGGTAATACATTTATAACTGTACCGTCTGTCGGAGCAACAACAAGTCCTTCTTCCGGTTCGATGGCAAAACCATCCCCCATCAATTTAGCGGAGAATACATAATCCGGTACTTCTGTGATTGGTTTTAAAGTACCTTTTATTGGTGCAATAAATGTGTCATTTGTATCCATATCATTTTCTTGTACTTCCGGGTGTATTTCCTCCATTTGTTGTATATACCCCTGTTGCTTAACCGTTTTTACAGCATGAGGTTTTTTCCCGTTCAAGATATTCTGCATTTGACTCTTTAAGGTGTCTGATTTAGGGCCAAAAATTGCTTGAATATTATTTCCTACCTCGAGGAAACCGGACGCACCTAATTTTTTCAACTTTTCTTTATCAACATTTTTCATATCCTTTACTTGAAAACGCAAGCGAGTAATACAGGCATCCAAGTGAATGATATTTTCCTGTCCACCCATTGCCTCAATAACTTGAAATGGAAGTTCTCCTTTGTTTGTTTCCTCTGTACGATCTTCTTCCTCGACAGTTTCAATCTCTTCACGACCCGGTGTTTTTAAATCCCATTTCAAGATAAAAAAGCGGAAAATAAAGTAGTAAAGAACTGCAAATACGAAG
The DNA here is from genome assembly GCF_020554505.1 of Caldibacillus sp. 210928-DFI.2.18. Taxonomy (NCBI): domain Bacteria; kingdom Bacillati; phylum Bacillota; class Bacilli; order Caryophanales; family Bacillaceae; genus Caldibacillus; species Caldibacillus sp. 210928-DFI.2.18. The sequence continues at coordinate 4,691 of NZ_JAJCHL010000032.1, read as the reverse complement.
CCGACGATAATCGTGAGCCACCACGGTTCTCTTCCCGGTAATATACCGAATAAGAAAAAGTCAATGGCACCACCTGAGAATGTATAACCGATATTCACATCCAACCATGTCATGATAACGAAGGAGAAACCATCTAACAATGCGTGGATAAGAAATAATACCGGTGATAGAAACAAGAATGTGAATTCAATGGGTTCTGTAATCCCAGTTAAGAATGAAGTTAGTGCAGCACTAACAAGCAAACCTGCCACCATTTTTTTCTTTTCCGGTTTTGCCGTATGGTACATGGCAAGTGCTGCAGCCGGTAAGCCAAACATCATAATCGGAAATTCCCCTGCCATGAAGTGACCGGCTGTTAGTTCAACCCCATCACGTAACTGAGCAAAGAAGATCATCATATCCCCACGAACAACATCACCGGCAGCCGTCGTATAAGAGCCAAATTCATACCAGAATGGCGCGTGATAGATATGATGTAATCCAAATGGTATAAGTAATCTCTTAATAAAGCCAAACATAAATACTGCAATATAAGGACCTTCATCAATTAACCATATGGAAGCGGAATTCAGGGCACTTTGAATCGGCGGCCATACGACCAATAGAATTAATCCGGCAATCAGTGAAAACGCCGCAGTTACAATTGGTACAAAGCGTTTTCCGGCAAAGAAACCGAGGAATGTTGGCATGTTGATATCATGGTACTTATTGTAACAATAGGCCGCAACGAGACCAACAATAATACCTCCAAATACACCGGTTTGTAAGGTAGGAATCCCTAATACAGATGCAGTGCCTGGATTCGTTCCGATATTCTCAGCTGTTAAACCGATCCAAGAACCCATTACCTGGTTCATAACCAGATAACCAACTATCGCTGCCAGTGCCGCTACACCGTCTCCTGCCAAACCAATGGCAACCCCTGCAGCAAATAATAAGGCAAGGTTGGAGAAAATAATATTTCCTGCATCTTCCATTACACTACCGATAAGCTGAATCCAATCAGCTTGTAAGAACGGGAGAACATCGATCATATTCTCTTGACCAATTGCATTACCGATACCCAGAAGTAACCCGGCAGCCGGCAGTAGTGCAACAGGAAGCATAAGTGCTTTACCGGCTTTCTGTAAAACACCAAAAAGTTTTTTCAACACAGGTGCGTTCACTTCCTATAAAAAATGTAAAAGAGGATGGTGAAAAAGTCCGGGAAAAGTAGTTTTCAAATTTATTGGTCAACTTGCTGCTGTTTTTTTGTACTTGAAGCAAACGTTCCGACATTTTAGAGGATACGTTCCCTCAAACCTTTTGATCTCCTCTTTGAACACACACGAAAATTTAAAGGCATGGGAAAAAAGATAAGTTACACAAAGCACCATTATTTACGTATTTGTGTATCTCATCTTCTTTTTACTCATGCCTGATCGAATCAGTAACACGTAAAATATGGACTCTTCTTTTTAGTTAGTCGAAATTTTACTATAAATTCTTTGCAAATGCATGGTAAGATAGACAGCCTCTGCATTTCCAACCGGTTTCTTTAAAGCATTTTGCATAATTTTAATTAGCTTCCATGAGAGATTATAACAAAAAGGGTATTCATGTTGCAATGTGTACGTTAATTTTGAAATTTCCCCCAATTCATCCCCCTCGTGTACCCTGTCAATGGCAAAGCGCAAATGTCTAATAAGACGGATATAATCGATTGAATGTTTATCAATTTTTGCCTGGAAAGCTTCTTCAATCACATTGACCAATTGGCTAATCAGTTGGGAATCTTTATTGATTTCCAGTACATTTTTATGCATGATGGCGCTATGAATATGAAGAGTAATAAAACCGATTTCGTCCACGGGCAATTGAATTTTCACCGCTTCATTGACAATTTTTACAACTTCCGAAGCAATTTTAAACTCCATCGGATAAATGGATTTTGTTTCAAATAAAAACGGATTTTTGATTGAAATCCCTTTCATCGTCCGGTAAATAGAGAACATTAAATGGTCTGTTAAGGCAACTTGTGTGTGTTCATCCAAGCTGGTGTGGGTTTGGTTTTTTATATAGTTTAAGGCATCAATGATTGCATCAAACGTTTTTGCTTCCATTTGCGGTAATAAACTTTTATACTGCTCCTGTTTCTCTTTATCTTTTAAAACAAAGATTTTTTCAGCAAATTCTTCACTCAGTTGATCCCCTCGTTTCTTATTAAAACCAATTCCTTTCCCGATTAGGACAACCTCTTTAAATTCCTCATTTTCCGCAATCAAAACATTATTGTTTAATATTTTTTTGACAATGAACAACGCCATAGCCATTACTCCATTCTAAAAATGAATCTTATTTATTAATTATGACGTACCCTATAGACGATGGTCAACAATTTCATGCAATGTACAAAAAATTATATATTGGAAATTATAATGTTCTACGCTCACACAATTATTGAATACTAAAAAGGCCCGGGCGAATATCCCGAGCCAATCTATCATTCTTTTCAACTCAAAAAAGTAAAATAAAGGATGAAAATAACCGCTAATATATACATAATCGGGTGAATTTCTTTGACCCGACCTTTAACAAGCATCGTTATTGGATAGAAAATAAACCCGACTGCAATTCCGGTTGCAATACTGTATGTTAATGGCATCATTAACACCGTAAAAAATGCAGGGATGGCAATTTCAATTTGATCCCATTCAACAAACTTTAAGTTGGTTGCCATTAATACCCCGACAATAATTAAAGCAGGTGCAGTCACTTGAGAAGTAACAATTTCCAATAATGGTGAAAATACTAATGCTAACAGAAAAAATACCGCAGTGACAACCGCAGTGAATCCGGATTTTCCGCCGACAGCCACACCTGCTGTCGATTCAACATAAGAGGTCGTACTTGATGTACCTAAAATTGCCCCAAAAACAGTCCCGGATGAGTCAGCAGTCAATGCACGTCCTGCCCGGGGTAATTTCCCGTTTTCCATGATTCCTGCCTGCGTGGCAACAGCCATTAATGTACCTGCAGTATCAAAGAAATCAACAAACATGAAAGTTAAAATAACTACAAGCATTTGTAAAGAAAAAATATCTTGCAAATGGAAAAGGGCTTGACCAAATGCCGGTTCTAAACTTGGCACCGGTCCGATTATATCATTAAGTCCTGTCGGGTGGGGAACAAGTCCGAAAATCATCCCAACGATAGACGTAATAATCATTCCATAAAAAATACCTGCTCTAATACCCATAGTCAGTAAAATAGAAGAAATAAGAAGTCCGAAAATAGCAAGCAGTACAGTTGGAGATGTCAAATCGCCAATCCCAACCAGTGTGGCATCATTATTAACAACAAATCCTGCATTAATCAATCCGACAAAAGCAATAAATAAACCAATCCCGGCGCTAACCGCATATTTTAAACTTTCAGGAATGGCATTGATAATCATTTCACGGATTCCGGTCATTGTTAATATAACAAGAACAACACCTGAAACAAGAACACCCGACAATGCTGTTTCCCAAGGAATTCCATAGCCTAAAACAACCGTATAAGCAAAAAATGCATTCAATCCCATACCCGGAGCTAGTGCGACCGGATATTTTGCCACGATTCCCATAACGAAAGAACCAATTGCTGCAGCTAAAGCCGTTGCTGTAAAAAGAGCACCTTGGTCCATTCCCGTTGCCGACAGAGTATGCGGATTGACGAACAATATATAAGCCATCGCTAAAAAGGTAGTTAAGCCGGCAATAAACTCTGTCTTAAAATTTGTCCCCAATTTATCAAACTCAAAATAATTTTTCATACTCCCCTTACCTTTCTTTTGTTAGTTTTCTGATTATTCACACAAAAACTCAAATAAATAAAGCTCGCTAGCGATACTCGGAGCTTGACAAAAGGTAAGAAATCATCGTAATACGATAAATCCACACCGGTTCGTTTCATAAAAAATAGTTTCATAGCATGTTGAGACAAAAATACTATTAGAAGAATTTTTCGATACGGATGTGCGTGATTCATTCATGCTCACATGATGTGAATCTTTTCCATTCACAGTGATATGCTTTTAGAACATGAATGTTTTATTCGTATTCTCCAATCCATGATTCATACCTCGTAGTCAAGCTATTTGTGGTAGCTCGGTAGAAACTCTCGGGCCATATTCCCGAAATTATACGAGTATTTGTTATTAGTTTTTACAAATTTATATTATCAGTATTCAATGAAACTGTCAACGTAAAATACGAATATTTATTAATATAATTATATTTTTGTTCGTGTTATACTGGTTCCACCAAAATTCATGATAGGCCTGTGGTTCTCCCATTTAAATATGATAATATAATAAAAATGTTATGATTTTTTATAGAAGAAAGGTGGAGTGACAACATGTTTTCATTTATAGTCGTTGTGTTTCTTTTATTTTTAGTCCCGGGTCCTGCAGTGATTATTACAATTTCTCAAACGATTAAAAGTGGGAGAACAAACGGTATTTTGACTGATTTAGCCCTTCAAACTCAAGAATAGATGGCGATATGAATTAGACGTTTCACGAAACTTAACCTACTTTATCCCTATAAAAATATAGAATGAAAGAAGTCAAAGGAATCGCAAATATTAATTGTTAATAATTTTTGTATTTGAAATCACTAGTGTTGCATTAATTTAAATTAACTATTAAAAATACCCAAAATCTTCAA